>NZ_JAHOCB010000045.1:0-25179 GCF_019125875.1 Erysipelatoclostridium sp. MSK.23.31
TTGTTGATGCCTGGTTAACTGGTGAGTATGAAGGTGGGCGTCATCAAGTTAGAATCGATATGTTGAAAGAAATTGAAGAAAGACAAAAAAGTAAATAACTGTTAGTGAATTGTATTGTCTATTAGTGCCTCCCTGTACTAATAATCTCTGCCATTGATAATATAATTCTTAGCTAAAATAAAGTGTAATGAAAAAACAACAAATGCTTTTAAAGCTATTTGTTGTTTTTGATTACGCTGAGAAACTCTGGATACGATAAGTGAGATAATAATTTTTTTACATCAAGTTCATTATTAGCAACATTTTTCAGCGTATTAAATAAAGTATTATACATAATATTATTATTGTCTAAACATGAAAAGAGGATAATGACCTGCATTTGCTGCTGATCAAACAGGATTGGTTCATTTAAAGTAATTGCGACGATATTGTTATTGGCATTGATTGGTTTATTTAGTTTTATTAGCCCAATCACATTATTGAAAGTGTTCAAAGTATAACGATGCTGTTTATTTAACTCGTATTTGAAAGTATCTTTTAGATTTGGATAAAGACATGTTAATAAATGATAGAAAGTTGAGGCGACGCCCTTTTTGCTTTTGACTTTAACATTGGATGAATATAGATATGGATGAAAATAATAAACAAGGTCTTCATCATTGAATAAATAAGATAAATAGCTTTTGATTCTAATGATATCATCATTAGTAATCATATAACTGGTATTAATTACAGGAATCGATAATTGTTTACGAATCGGTACTGAAGAAATAATTAAGTCATAATTACTTAAGTCCTCCTCATTGATTCGATAATATTGAGTATATTTAGTAATAACTAATTGTGCTGCTAATTCAGTTTCAATCCGATAACGATGTAGTGTAAACATAGAACCACTCATACAATTGATCAATAAAACTTTTTTCTTTTTCTTGTTTTGATTGTTAATAGCATTATTAAAGAGTATTGTAAATGCCGATAATTCACTACGTGATAACTTTATCTTGGAGTGTTGTTGAATCGTTGCTGATGCAATAGATGCTAAATGATATGGTAGAGGATATTCATATTGAATATTTTCATATACCGGGGTACGGATTTTTTCAACATATGCTTGTCTGATCAAAGTATTTTCAATATATAGCGATAGGATTCTAAATAATTTATCAGTATCAAAAGTAATTAATGTTTCTGCTTTGATTCTCGCTAGAATTTCATTAGCAATGGTAATTACGTTATCATCATGAGAAGCAGATAAGCCGCGTGATGACCTTTTACAGATTAATAAAATAGTAATATTTTGAATCTCATATTCATTGAAATCAATTTTAAAACGTTCTTGAACATATTTTCCTAATTCTTTAGCAGTAGCATATTCAAAACGATCCTTGAATTGCTCGAAATTAGCGATTGGGCTATCAATCGTATGATTGATCGTATTCCTTGCAATAGCGATAGAGAAACAAATTAAAAAGTCAATCAAACTAATATCGCTCATAATGATTTGATGCTGATTAATGATCTCAATGATTTGATAATCTGGAGAATTAAAATAGGCATCCAAGAAATCACCAAACATATCTGATTGTGTTAAGTTTTCAAAAACCCAGTCAGCTAAGACTTTTCTTTTTGAAATTTCACTTCCTTGAATACTAATACCGTAATTTGGTTTTTGAATTAAAGTTAAACCATATTTATGAATATCTTTTTTTAAAAGAAGGACATCATTAGCAACAGTTGGTCGACTTACTAATAATTCATTAGCGAAAGTTTCTAATTTAATGTAGCTGGCCTCTTCAATTAATCTTTTTGCAATATAATTTCTACGATCTTTTGGTAAAGTTGGAAAAACATTATTTTCATCACGCTCATTATCATTAATAATGTTTTGCAATCGGCTTAAATCTTTAGAAGACTTTCCTTCGATAAAATAACCTTTTGAAGGCTTGGATAATAAATTAAGGTTTAATGATGACAAAATAACTCTAACGTTACTAATTTCATCACGCACTAAACGACGAGGAATTCCTGTCGAGGTAGCGATATCGTAGGTTGAAATGTAGTCTGGTGAAGCTAATAATAATTGAATAATTTTTAATTCGTTTTTTTTTAGTTTCATATGGTCACTCCCTAGTAAAACTATATCAAAATTAGTAAAAAAAGTAAACGTTTACTCATTGTTTTTTAAGACTTCTATTTTCTAAAAACATTAATAATACCAATGGGTTTGAGGTATTTGTAAATAAAAATGGCATAATTTACGACAGGATAATATATCGAAAAAATAAGTGAATGGGTATACTATATAGATAGACAAAGAGAAAACGTTTACATTTAAAGCGTTTTTGAAAATTAAGGGAGGAAAAAATATGTCTACTGAAAAAAAGTCCTTCATGGACAAAGTATTGGAAAAAGTTGATGTAATCGCTGGACCAATGACAAGATTTGGACAGATCCCATTTGTACGAGCAATCGTAAATGGGATGGTCGCAGCATTACCAGTAACAATGGTTGGGTCAATCTTCTTAGTAGTATACTTATTCTGTTCAGATGGTGGATTGACAACTAAAGCATTAATTCCATTTTTAAAGCCTTGGGCTGATGATCTTGCATTAGTCAATAGTTTATCAATGGGAATTATGGCTATCTACATTATTATCGCTTTCGGGGGAGAATATGCAGAAATTAAAGGATTTAATAAGACTACAGGGGCAGTCGGAGCATTCTTTGCTTTTATGTTATTAAACTATGATTCTGTTGGTAATTTAGTAATCACTGCTAAAGATGGAACTTTAAGTGCTGGAGGCAGTGCTTTCGAAAGTACTTATTGGGGTGGTTCAGGTTTGATTACAGCAATGATCGCTGGAGCAATTGCAATTAATATTATTAATATATGTTTAAAAAAGAATATTGTAATCAAATTGCCTGATTCAGTACCACCTGCTATCTCAGATAGTTTCTCAGCAATTATTCCTTATTTCTTTATTACGATTGTATGTTGGGGAATTAGAACTTTAGCCGGAATCAATATTCCAGTATTGGTTGGAGAAATGTTATTACCAGTCTTAGGAGCGGCAGACAATGTCTTTGTTTATAGCTTGCAGCAATTCTTATCAGCATTGCTATGGATGTGTGGTCTACATGGTGACAATATTACTGGTGCAGTTACTAATGTCTTTACAAATCAATGGCTTGCTGATAACAACACTGCTTTTACTGCTGGAACATTAGTTAAAGATTTACCATATGTTTGGACACCAAACTTATGTCGTCTATCTCAATGGGTATCATCTTGCTGGCCAATTTTAATTTACATGTTTATGTCTAGTAAGAAATTACCTCATTTGAAACCATTAGCAACAATCTGTTTACCACCTGCAATTTTCTGTATTATTGAACCAATTATGTTTGGGTTACCAGTAGTAATGAATGGTTTCCTATTAATTCCATTTATTTTAACTCATACATTAACAGGGGCTTTAACTTATTGGTTAACTAGTATTGGTTTTGTAGGAAAAATGTATATGTCATTGCCTTGGGCAACACCTTCACCAATCTTAGGTTATTTATCTGCTGGTGGTTCAGTTGGTGGTATCATTATTGTATTTATCAATCTAGCAATCGGATTAGTTATCTTCTATCCATTCTGGAAAGCTTATGAAAAAGCTGAAGTTGCTAAAATGAATACTGCAGAGGCATAGAATTAATTAATTAAGAAAACTTTAACAAGTTCTCTTAATTAAAAAATAAGGAGGAACTAATTATGGAATGTCCATATTGTCACAAGGAAATACCACAAGATTCAGCTTTCTGTTATCATTGCGGTAAAGAAATTAGTGCAGATGCACTTAAACAAAAAAACAAATCAAAGTTAAAAAAGAATCCCCGTGAAAATAGCTGGGCTAAATTAGGGATCCTCCTATTTTTTATCGGTTTAATTGGATTGGATTTTATCGCAGGAACAATATTTAGTGCAGTTGGTGGAAATGTAAAGATTCCATATATTCTTAGTTCGTTTGCTTATCTTGGGGCAATCGTTTGTGGTGTATTGTCATTGCGGGTAGATAAACAGGATCGAAAAAAAGGATTCGAACCAAATGGTAATAAAAATTATGCTTGGGTATCGATCGTTATTAGTGGTTTTGTTAGTTTAGTTAATTTTTCACAAGTTATTTTGAAATAGAGAGCAGGTGGATATTATGTATTGTCGAAAATGTGGTGCTGTACTTAAAGATTCTGCAAAATTTTGTGATAGCTGTGGTAGTGAAGTAATTAAAGTTGAACAACGTAGTTATGCTCAAAAATATAATGATAATAAAATAAAACAAAAGATGTCTAAAAAAGATATTGAACGAATGGAAAAGCATCGAGATGAAAAAAATCCATATATTGGTGCAGCTTTATTTGCTTCAGTTTTAGCACTTATTTTAGCTATCGTACCATGGAATTATTTTGGTGATGGAATTGGAACAAGTTTACCAATGCGAATCGTAATCGTTGTTTTTGCTTTGTTAGGTGATTATCATGTCACTAAGGCAAAACAAGTAAATAATTTAATTTATAGTAAATATGGTTTTAGAATCAAAGCTAATATTGTCTCATTAGCTAATTGCTTATCAATCTTTGTAACCGTAATTGGTTTATTTGCTTTGTTTACACTATAGGCATATTAATGCCTATTTTTTATAAGGAGAAAAATTATGGGTGTATTATTTTTTAAACCGATCCCGCGCTTGGCTATATGGGGACATACGTTAGTTAAAGATTATTTTGGCTATCATGATTTTCCGGATGGAGTTGGACAGGCTTGGTCATTTAGCTGCCAAAAAGGGGCTTCAAATATTTGTGAGACTGCACCATATCAAGGAAAAACTTTATTAGAATTATGGCAGGAGCATCAAGAATTATTTGGTCATCCTAATGAACAGTTTCCGGTTATTATTTCGTTAGTAGGACCAGAAGATGATTTAAGTATCCAAGTTCATCCTGATGTAAAAGCGGCTTTAAAGTTAGGTTATCAAGCAGGCAAAAATGAAGCTTGGTATTTTATTGAAGCTGAGCCAGGAGCCAAGATTGTTTATGGACACAATGCCAAAGATGAAGCTGATTTGACTCACTATATCAAGGAAGAACAGTGGGATAAACTGATTCGTCATTTAGAAGTCCATCCTGATGATTTTGTATATCTTCCGGCTGGATTATTACATGCATTAAAAAAGGGGAGTGTTGTTTATGAAATCCAACAGGCTACAGATGTTACTTTCCGTTTTTATGATTATCATCGTAAAGATGCAAATGGCAATGAACGTGAATTGCATTTAAAAGAAGCAATTGAATGTTTGTCTTATGATCAAAAGGAGATGGAAAATAAGCTTACGACTGTAATGACATCATTAGAAAATGGTGAACAAACTGTTTTTATTGATAATGACTCATTTACTGTAACAAAACTAGAACTTACAGGGGAGAATCACTATTATCATGATAATTATCAGTTGGCGACGGTTGTGAGGGGCTCTGGGACTGTTGATGGAGTGCCTATTAAAGTCGGTGATAATTTCTTGATTCCGCAAGGAAACAAAATTGTTTTTGATGGTCATATGACTATTATGATGACAACGAGATAAAGGAGAAGATCATGAAAGAAGAATTTTTATGGGGCGGTGCTTTAAGCAACGTTCAAGCTGAAGGCGCATATTTAGAAGATGGTAAAGGGTTAAATGTTTATGACACTCTAATAGTTACTCCAGAACCCGGGATTGAACCGATGTTTTGTGATACAAAAGTAGCTACTGATCATTATCATCATTATCAAGAAGATATTGATTACATGGCTCAAATGGGATATAAAGCATATCGCTTTTCAGTAGTATGGTCAAGGATTCACCCGCTTGGTAATGAAGAAAGTCCTAATGAAGCAGGGTTAGCTTATTATGAAAAGATGGTCGACTATCTTTTATCAAAAGGAATTGAACCAGTAGTATCTTTAGTTCATTTTGATATGCCGGATTATCTGTTAAAAAACTATAATGGGTTTATGAACAAAGAAGTAATTAACTTTTATGCTCGCCATGTTGAAGCGGTAGTTTCTAGACTGAAAGGAAAAGTTAAATACTGGCTGACATATAATGAAATTAATTTAGCTTATTGTCAAAGTGATCTGGTGGCAGGAGCTTATTTACCAGATGGAATGTCTAAAGCAGAGATGTTCGTACAATTAAATATTAATGTACAAATTGCACATGCTCGTGCTGTAGAGGTAATTAAACGTGTTGATCCACAAGCCAAAGTAGGTGGTATGATTGGGCATGCACCATTCTATCCACTCACTTGTAAAAGTAGTGATATTATTGCTGCAGATTTTAAAAATAAGTTACACAACTATTTTGCTTTTGATACGATGTGTCAAGGAGAACTACCAGATTATTTTAAGCAGTATGCACTAAATAGAAATATAACAATCAGTCTAAATAAAGCTGATGAAGAGGTAATTAAATCAGCATCGACCAAACTGGATTATCTAGCATTTTCATATTATCGCAGTAGTGTTCAGGCTTCATTTGATGAAATTGATGATGTGATTACTTTAGAGGATGCTATTTTATTTGATCAGCGCAATCTTAAAAATCCTTATTATCAAGCAAATGAGTGGGGCTGGCAAATTGATTCACAGGGATTACGATATTCGTTAATTGATTTTTATCATCGATATCATAAACCATTGTTTATCGTAGAAAATGGTATTGGAATTGATGAACAGTTAATTGATCAAAAAGTATATGATGATCAACGTATTGATTATTATCAACAGCATATCAAAGCAATTAAACAGGCTGTTGAACATGATGGTGTTGATTTAATTGGTTATTTAGCTTGGAGTCCAATTGATTTTTTAAGTAGTCATAAAGAAATTAGAAAACGTTATGGATTTGTTTATGTTGATCGTGATTTTGAAGACTTAAAAGATTTAAAACGTTATCCTAAAAAATCGTTTTACTGGTATAAAAAATGTATTGCTACCAATGGTGATGATTTAGAGAATAATATTGAATATTAGGCTAGAGGGGGAATAATGATGAATGTTTTTGTTAGTGTGTGCAACGGGAATGTCAACAAGTCTATTAGTTAATAGAATGAAAGAGACTGCCGAAACAAAAGAAATTGAATTTCAAATCGAAGCCCATCCCGTTGGACAAATTGAAAAATATGGTGAAGCAGCTGATGATATTTTATTAGGACCACAAGTACGTTATGAATTAAAGAATGTTAAAATGAATTAAAGAATGTTAAAAAAATGTTTCTTGATAAACCGGCTGAAATAATTAATATGCAGGATTATGGGACAATGAATGGTGCTAAGGTCTTGGATACAGCTTTAAAATTAGGTGGAAAATAAATAATAAAAATGGTTTGTTTAGATAGTCATGAAATCTATTTTTCCGTTTAAATAGCTTTGATTGTTTTATTTAAACAGACCTTTTTATAAAAATGCGAGGTTAAAAATGAAATTTAATGAAGTGATGCATCTTTCATTTTATACTGATCAGATGGATAAAATGAGAGATTTTTATGAAAATAAATTAGGATTAAAAGCTAAAATAATTATGCGTTATGGGGCTTATCTTGGACAAAAAAGCCGTGGAGCTTGGGCTAAAAAAGCAATTACTGATCCAGATGGGATTGCTTATATTTTTATTGAGTTAGCCCCGGGACAATATTTGGAATTATTTAATAAAGCAGATAACCAGCTAGAACATGAAAAGCCAGATGTTAGACTAGGGTATTCACACTTTGCTTTAATGGTTGATGATATTTTTGAAGCACGAAAAGAGCTGATTGAAGCTGGTATCGAAATTGATATTGAGCCTAATAAAGGTCAATCAGAAACTTGGCAAATGTGGATTCATGATCCGGATGGAAATAAATTTGAAATTATGCAGTATACTGATTTATCTTTGCAGCATCAAGGAAATGTCGGTTAAATAAGACCCTACGGGAGCGTAAGGTCTTGTTTATTATTCTTTGTATTTTTTGTAATAAAGTGAGGTAACGAGAATATCTAAAATATAATGTATCGATAATCCATATAGCATAATATGATGAGGCAGATGATGTGAGGATGAATCAATATACAAGGCTTCATTGCATACAAGTTCTAAAGTTGGGTCGATTTTTCCTGTAATTGCGATGACACGGATTCGTTTTTTTCGGAGTTCATATGCGGCATCGACCATTGTTTGATTTTTTCCCGAGTGACTAACTACGAAAGCTAAGATGTCTCGAGGATCGATGTTATCAATATAGGCAGTATTCAAAGTGTTAAAGCATTGTGCTTTGATACCAATGGTATTTAGTTTTAAACAGGCAGATTGAACTTCTGAATAATTATTGTCATTGGCATAAAAATCAATTTGTTTAGCTTGCAGCATATAATTTATCGTTCGAACAAACGATTCAAAACGAGTTAGTTTTCGAGTTTCTTTAAAAACATGGTCATATATTGCAGGTAGGGTTTCAATTACATCACGAATAGAACTTTTTGAATCAATCCGTATATTTTTCATTTGATCATACATTGTTTTTTCTTGGGTGTAAGTCACTTGAAAATCACTATAGCCTTTAAATCCTAATTTTTGAACAAAGCGAATAAGGGTGGGGGCACTAACTTTGATTAAAGCAGCTAATTCTTTAGCGTTATATTGAAGCACGCAATCAGGCTCTTGTTCTAAATATTCGGAAATAACTTGTTCTTTTTTTGTCAGTTTAATGCTATCGATTAATTCACGAATCATTTTATGCACTCCTTTTTAGGGATTATTTATACTTATATTTTAACATATTAATAGACATAGAGAAAACGTTTTCTCACTACTAATGATATTTTTGAAATTAAATTTCATAATTATTTATATCTTTGAAATTTAATTACAAAATATCTATATATGATTTTTTTAGACTACTTTTTAAATTAAGATTTAGTTGTAAGAAAATAGATATAAGGAGAAAAAAGATGGAACTACATAATCAAGTAACTAGATTGATTAGTGCAAAAGCTAGTAAAATTTCTAATTATACTGGTAGAGAATTAAAAGAAGCAATTTTTAAATCTGAAGGTAGGGTGCTGATGGGACAAACGTATTTAAAAAATCCAATCTTATTTCCTAATTGTACCAGTACCGAATTAATGTTTGCTTTTGGTGCGGATATGGTTTTATTGAATGGTTTTGATTTTTTTCATCCAGCTGATTGTCCTGGCATGCAAGGATTTGATTACCAAGAATTGAAGGATTTAGTAGGTGGTAGACCAGTGGGAATTTATTTGGGGTGTCCTAAAGAAGGGCTTGATTTTAATAACCAAGAGAATTCTCAGTTATACGATCTAGCAGGTATGGTATGTACAAAAGAAAATCTTTTAAAGGCAAAACAATGGGGTGTATCATTTCTCATTTTAGGTGGTAATCCGGGAAGTGGTACATCAATTAAAGATGTGATTAAGTGGACAAAAGAGGCTAGAGCGATTTGTGGTGATGATATGCTGATTTTTGCTGGAAAATGGGAGGATGGCATTAGTGAAAAAGTATTAGGTGATCCACTTGCTGATTATGATGCTAAAAATATTATTAAGCAGTTGATTGAGGCTGGGGCTGATATTATTGATTTTCCTGCTCCGGGCTCACGCCACGGTATTACAGTTGAGATGATTCGTGAATTAATTGAATTTACGCATCGAAATGGGGCTCTTGCTATGAGCTTTTTAAATAGTAATGTTGAAGCAGCAGATGTTGATACAATTCGTCAAATAACGCTGATGATGAAACAAACAGGATGTGATGTTCATGCTATTGGTGATGGTGGTTTTGGTGGTGGAACCTGGCCGGAAAATATTTACCAAATGGCAATCACTTTAAAAGGAAAGGCGTATACTTGGGCGCAAATGGCAACACCAAGAAGATAAAAATAAAAGAAGGCTTAAGGAGGATAATAAAGATGAGTTTTCCAGATAAATTTTTATGGGGCGGTTCGATTAGTGCGGCTCAATGTGAAGGAGCATGGGATGAAGATGGTAAGAGTCCGGTTCAAGTAGATTTCGGTGATCCCGGAACAACAACTAATAATCGTTATATTCATTATTTAAATGCTGATGGTACAAGAGGAAAAATGCGACAATTTGATCATTTACCAAAGGGGGCAAAATATGAATTATTTGATGATGTTAGATATACAAATCATGTAGGGATAGATTTTTATCATCGATATAAGGAAGATATTGCCTTATTTGCTGAACTTGGTTTTACAACTTTTAACACGACGATTTCTTGGGCTAGAATTTTCCCGCATGGTGTTGAAGGTGGAGTAAATCAAGCAGGAGTTGAATTTTATCGTAATGTTTTTAAAGAATGTAGGAAGTATGGAATTGATCCAGTTATAACTTTGTATAAATATGATGAACCAGTCTATTTGGAAGAAACCTATGGTGACTGGACAAATAGAGAGATGATTCATCAGTTTGTTGAATTTGCTAAAGTATGTTTTATTGAATATAAAGATTTAGTCAATAAGTGGTTAACCTTTAATGAAATTAACATTTTGCTTCACTTTAATGTTAAAGAAGGAAAACAGTTTGCTTTTGAAGAATTACATAATCAAATGGTAGCGGCGGCAGAAGCGGTAAAAGCAGCTCATGAAATAGATGAGGAAATCAAAGTTGGTTGTATGATTGCAGGGTTCTGCTGTTATCCATATACGTGTGATCCAAAAGATGTTTTAGGTTCATATAAGTTGTTTCAAGAAAAATTTGCATATTGTGCAGATACGATGGTAAGGGGATATTATCCAGCTTATGCAAAACGTATCTGGAAAGATAATAATGTATCTTTAGAAATTAGTGAAGAAGATAAGAAGATTCTAATGGAAGGTAAATCTGACTTTCTAGCATATTCATACTATATGTCAAATGTATTTACTACGCATGATGTAGAGGGAAACTTAGCAACAGCAGGTGGTCAGGGTAGTTTAGCCAATCCATATTTAGAAGCATCTGATTGGGGCTGGCAAATTGATCCTACAGGTTATGAATATTTTTTACATGTACTGAATGATCGATATCAAGTACCGTTATTTGATGTGGAAAATGGTTTGGGGGCACATGATCAAGTGGAGGATGATGGCTCTATTCATGATGATTATCGAATTAATTATCATCGCAGTCATATAAAGAGCCTAATGAAAGCTCGTGAAGAGGGCGTTAATATTTTTGGTTATACATCATGGGCACCAATTGATTTGGTATCATTTACAACAGGACAAATGGATAAGCGATATGGGTTTATTTATGTAGATATGAATGATGATGGAGTTGGTGATTTACATCGGATAAAAAAGGATTCATTTTATTGGTATCAAAAAGCGATTAAATCGGATGGAAAAGATCTAGATTAAGATGTCTGTTAGAGACATCTTTTTTAAGTATGACGACTTGTCATACATCTAGGGTGAAAGTCCTTTGTGAATGTAGTTGTCGACGAATCACATAGTGCATCGGAAATGTATTTGAGCCGAAGGGCATATACACTTGGATCTAGGCATTAGAAAGCGAAAAGGAGAAGATCACACAAATTATTAGAGGAAGTCTTATCTAAGAAAAATATGATACTTGTCTATAAAAGCACAAGTAGTGTGGATAATGTAGCCAATGATGAAATAAAAGACAAATTGAAACAAGGTCTTACAAACCACAACCTGTTAAAAGTATTGAAATTCCAAAGCCTAGTCATGGTGTTAGAAAACTTGGGGTAAATTATGGTAGAGCAAGACAAATATCATATGCTATCAATTCGTGATAACTAGAACATGTGTTGTGCGTGCTGTAGCAAAAGAAAGGCTAGCACACAATGGACTAGTTAGTTGTTTAGATTATTATTTATTGAGATATAAATTGAAATTTAATTAAACTGCCGTATATGGAACCGTATGGACAGTGGTGTAAGAGAGGGAAAATATTTAAAATTTTCCGCTACTTGATTAATTTAATTTAGTAGTATGAAATTAAATTACAGTACTGTAAATAAATGTATGAAATTCAATTGCAAGAGCTGGAAAATCACTGTTTTATAGGTTTTTTTCATCATAAAATAAACCTATAAAATAGGAGGAAAGAAAGATGTTAAAAGTTGCTTATATTGGGTTTGGTAACAGCGTTTGTCGTTATCATTTACCATATGTTGAAAAAAGAAAAGACTTCATTGATGTAAAGTATATTTATCGTTTAGAAACAGAAATTAATGAAGAAAAAGAGAGCTGGTATCCGGGGATTAAGTTTACTAGTTCAATTAATGAGATTATGGATGATCCTGATGTTAACTTGGTAGTTGTTAATACCCCAGATCGTTATCATGTGGAGTATACAATGCAGGCATTGGATCATGGTAAACATGTTTTATGTGAAAAACCATTTGCAATGACCGCTAAAGAAGCTAAAGATGTATTCGATTATGCTAAAGAAAAAGGTCTAGTAGCAATGGCTAACCAAAATCGTCGTTATGATGCTGATATGCGCACAGTTCGTAAAGTTATTGAATCAGGTGTACTTGGAGACATTGTGGAAATTGAGTCACATTATGATTATTTTAGACCATCAATAGCAAATAATAAAGGTATGGGAATTTTATATGGGTTAGCAGTTCATCCAATTGATCAAATCATTGGTGAATTCGGTAAACCTAATCGAGTTGTATATGACTGTCGTAGTGTTGATAATCCTGGAGTCAGTGATGATTATTATGATTTTGATTTCTTTTATGATGGATTTAAAGCAATTGTTAAAACTAGTTATTATGTAAAACTTGATTATCCACGCTTTATCGTTCATGGCAAAAAAGGAAGTTTCTTAATGCCGGCACTTGGTCATAATTCATCAGAAAAACCTAAACCAGGAGCGATCCATGTATCATTTGATCCATTACCAGAAGATAAATGGGGAACATTGTCTTACATTGATGATAATGGCAATGATATTACAAAAAAAGTACCTACAGAAATTGGGGATTATGGAATTATTTATGACAATTTAAATGATGTTATTGTAAATGGGGCTCATAAATTAGTTGCCGATGAGGAAGTAATAGAAGTTTTAAAAATTATCGAAGAAGCAACTAAAGTAGCAAAGGAGGCTAAATAATGAAGGTCGGAATCGTTGGGGCCGGTATGATCGTTCATGATTTTTTAACTTTTGCTCATGAAGTTACTGGTATGGAGTTAGTTGCTTTATGTGCCACACCGGCTGAAAAAGAAAAAATTGTTGAGATGTGCCAAGCTAACAATATTAAAGCGCATTATACAAATATTGATGTAATGCTGGAAGATAGTGAGGTTGAAGTAGTTTATGTAGCGGTGCCTAATCATTTACATTATGAAATGTGCAAAAAGGCAATTTTAGCCGGTAAACATGTAATCTGTGAAAAACCATTTACTTCTAATCTTAAAGAATTAGAAGAATTGGTTGCTTTAGCAGACACTAATAAAGTTATTATGGTTGAGGCAGTTAGTACCCAATATTTACCAAATACTTTAAAAATTAAAGAGTTATTACCAACACTAGGACAAATTAAGATCGTTAGTGCTAATTATTCACAATATTCATCACGTTATGATGCTTTTAAAGCAGGAGAAGTCTTGCCAGCATTTAATCCAGCCATGTCGGGAGGGGCATTAATGGATCTAAATATTTATAATATAAATTTAGTAGTAGCTTTATTTGGTAAACCATTAAATGTCAATTATGAGGCAAATATTCAAAGAGGAATTGATACTTCAGGAATTTTAACATTAGACTATGATAGTTTTAAATGTGTATGTATTGGAGCTAAAGATTGTAAAGCTCCCGTTGCAACAAATATTCAAGGTGATGCAGGATGTATTACAATTTCTACACCTGCTAATAGCTTAAATGGTTTTAAAGTATTAATGAATAAGGGTAGTGCTAAACAAATGAATAATGAAGGTGATGAGGTTTCTTACAATAATGATAAACATCGGATGTATCATGAATTTGTAGAATTTGTTAAAATGATTGATGAAAAAGATTTTACTCGTGCTAAAAAAATGCAGGAAATTAGTTTGATTACTATTGAGATTGCGACTAAAGCTCGTCAAAGTGCGGGAATAGAATTTGCTGCAGATAAATAATAAAATTGTTAACAATATAGTTTATAAATAATATACCACTTGCTAATTATAAATATCCATGATGTTAGACATGTCGTGGATATTTTTTAAATAAATGATTTACAAATATAAAAGAGGTTAAAATATTATTTAACCTCTAGATTTATCAACTATTTAATAATAAATTCCGGTAATGACATATAACCAGGAGCTATTTCAAATTGATTGAAAACAACAACTACCTGATTATCTTTGTTGATATAAAATGGTTGTTCATTAGTAATCTTTAAATTATTAACCGCTTCATCAAAATACATTAGGTTAGGATATTTTTCTTTATTCTCCGCAATCTGTTGTTGTACAGATTTTTTAACGATATTTTGATAATCTGAACCTAAGAAATGTTCAATATTGTAGACTTCGCCAGTTTTAAGATCTACTGTATAAAATTTCTTTTGTAAATAGCTGTCTGCCATGATTTGGGTGGCATTAATTGAAAATGATATTATTTTATCGTCACTATAGTAGTTTTGGAAAGTAATATCTGCAATTAATTTATGTTCTGTGTTTGGTTCTTTGTCAAATTCTTTAAATTCGTTAGTAAAGTCATCAATTGCCTGGGTAATCAGCTTATTAATAACTTTTTTTACTTTGTCATCTTTAACATTAACAACATGGGGAATCTTGACAGTAACGATTGTACCTTCAGTTTCATAATGTTTCTCTTTTAATAATTGAAGTTTAGCATTATCTTCACTGGCATGAACAGCATTGATACATAATGGTGCAATAATTAGTAAAAAAATCAGGAAACGTTTCTTCATATTTCATCTCTTTCTAGTTGATAAATGTGTTGATAGCTTTGCTATCATTATAGTTTTTACGATAATTTGATAAGTTATTCAAACTAAAATTTTCTTGTTAAGGAAATATGATTTATTAATTATTTTTAGTAATATGTTGGGTAATAAAAAGAGAGTACGGTAAAAATAGAGAGTAGGATAAAGCTGGTAATGTTTAAGACTGTTTGGAATATTTTTGTTGTTTGTTTAGTAAATTATGTTGTTATATGCTCTTTTTATTTTGTTAGAATATAAATATGTGAAGATATGTGTTTTATAAAAATTACTTGACCTGAAGCATACTTCAGCGTGTATTCTAAATTAAAAGGAGGGATTTTATGTACTTATATATGGGTTTGCTTGCGGTTATACCCGGTATTATTTATTTTACTTTTTTTATTAACCGTTTATTACGAACGATTTTAAATATTCATACTAATTGGTTCCTCATTATTATAATTGGATTAGTGATAATGGTGCTATCAATTCCAGCAATGAACACGTTGGAGTTATATGGGGTTATTTATTATCATTTATTAGTTGTCATGTTGTTGTTTGAGCTATTAAATCTAGGCTTAAAAAGATTCCCGATTTATCGGATTTCATTTACTACTGGTATTTTGGGAATAGTAGTTACGGCGTTATTTTTAGGTTATGGCTACTATAATATTAAACATGTTGTAGCTACAACATATGATCTAAAAAGTGATAAAGTTGAGGATCTTAAAATTCTTGAAATTGCTGACTTACATATGTCAACATCATTAAGTGTTACGGAGCTACAAAAATATTGTGATGAAATGAGCCAGCTGAATGCTGATTTAGTAGTTTTAACAGGGGATATCTTTGATGAAAATACCCCATTAGATGATATGGTTAATGCTAGTAAGGCGCTAGCATCGATCAATAATCAACAAGGAATCTACTATGTTTATGGTAATCATGACAATGGCTCTCATGCTTTTAGCGATAGTGAATTTGGTCCTGAAGATGTTCGTGCTACGTTGGAGAAAAATGGAATCGTTGTATTGGAAGATGCAGTAGTTAGCTTAGACAATATAAATATTATTGGTCGAAAAGATGCAAGTTTTTGGGGTACAAATCCTCGTTTGTCAACTAGTCAATTATTAGAGATGATTCCTGAAAATAAACGTGGTAACTACACGATCATGCTCGATCATCAGCCTTTAAACCTTGATGAAAATGCAGCTCTAGGAATTGATTTACAATTATCTGGGCATACTCATGGTGGACAATTGTTCCCTATGGGAATTGTTCAGTCATTGACAAGTGATACGTTGATTCGTGGACAAAGGGATATTGGTGATTTTACAGCAATTACGACGACAGGAATAGCGGGATGGCGTTATCCAATCAAAACAGGTGCTCCTAGTGAGTATGTAATTATAAATATAAAATAAAAGACCTCCAAACTGAAATGAATCCCATTATTTAGGTGTCTAATCTAAATAATGGTGGTTCACTTCAAATCGGAGGTTTTATTATTTTGAAATAATTTCAATACCATCTTCAGTCACTAACAACGTATGCTCCCATTGTGCTGAAAGTGATTCATCATCAGTATAAACAGTCCATTCATCTGACTCATCAACATATACTTCACGACCACCAAGATTTAACATTGGTTCAATTGTAAAGACCATTCCTGGGACAAGGGTAACAGTAGGCACATTTGGCTCAAAATGGAAAACATAAGGATCTTCATGAATCGCTAAACCAACACCATGACCACAAAATTCTCTAACAACACTATAACCCATAGCTTTAGCAAATGTTTCGATTGCTTTACCAATGTCGCCAACACAACTTTGATAGGGGATAACACTAGCCATACCGAGTTCTAAAGCCTTTTTTGTATCGCTGACTAGTTTTTTAGCTTCATTAGAAACTTTACCAATCATAAACATTCTAGAAGCGTCGGCATAATAACCATTCAGCATGGTTGTAGCATCAACATTTACAATATCACCTTCTTGTAAAATAGTTTGCTCATTAGGAATACCATGACAAACAACATCGTTGATCGAGACACAAATATGTTTTGGATAACCCATATATTGATAATCAGCACAAACTGCTCCATATTTGGCAGTATATTCCTTTGCCATAACATCAATTTCTTCAGTTGTCATTCCAACTTTGATATTTGCTTCAATATAGTCTAATAAACCTGAGTTTATTACTGCGGCTTTTTTAATTCCCTCAATTTGCTCAGGCGTCTTTATCATTTTATGGGTTGGAATTTTTTTTCCTTGCTGCTTTAATTGCTCTAATTTTTCATCAAATGCTAGATGGCATTTTTTGTATTTTTTTTGACTGCCGCACCAGCATAAATCATTTCGGTTTAATTTCATATTTTGCCTTCTTTCTATATGAATCTAGTATAACACGTTATTCTTTAATTTCCAAAGAAATTACTTAGCCTATGCTAACTGTTGATTAATAATTCTTTTTCTTTACGTGTCATTTGCTTAATAGCGTATTCCCGTTTCAACGCAAGGCTTTTTTCAGTATACTCCTCAAAGTAAACCAGTTCAACGGGGCGACGAGCTTTGGTATATTTTGCACCTTTGCCATGATTATGAGCATTGATTCGCTTTACTAGATCAGTTGTCCAGCCTGTATAGAAAGTATTATCCTGACATTTGACGATATAGACGTAGTTTGTTTTCATTATTTCACCCTTACTTTTATTGTTTATATTATAACTAATTATAGGAATAATGGTAAGTTTTAGATGACGTGTCAAGAAAATTAGTTTAAGATATCTTCAAAGAGGTGTTATTGTGGTTGATTTTAATAATTTAATGGATTTACAATTTGAAATATTTATTTTAATGATAATTGGATATATTTTAAGAAAGACAAATATTATTTCTAAAGAGCATCGAAAGAGCTTGACGGATTTAGTAATATATATTGTACTGCCGGCTAATATTATTTACTCTTTTATGATTAAAATGGATACTCAAATCATCAAGAGTGGTCTAACAATTTTGATTGTTTCGATTATTATTCAGTTTGCTTGCCAAGTATTTGGAAAGTATTTCTTTATTAAGGCAACAAAACGACAACAAAGTGTTTTACAATACGGAACGATCTGCTCCAATGCTGGATTTATGGGCTCACCCTTGATTCAAGGCCTTTATGGATTAGATGGATTATTATTTGCTTCCATTTATTTAATTCCCCAAAGAATTGTAATGTGGTCTGGTGGGGTTGCATGTTTTACTAATGCTAAAGGTAAAGATGTTATTAAGAAAGTAATTACACATCCTTGCATTATCGCAGTATTTATTGGCCTGTTTATTATGATTGGCCAAATTCAATTACCAAGTTTTTTAAAAGTATCAATCCAGTCACTTAGTAATTGTACGATGGCTTTATCAATGATTGTAATAGGTGGAATCTTGGCAGAAATCAAAATTAGAGATGTTATAAATAGATTGACCCTCTACTATAGTTTTATCCGTTTGATTTTAATTCCTTTATTGGTCTTATTTAGTTGTGCAATAGTTAATCTACCACCATTAGTAACTGCAGTAGCAACAGTTTTGGCGGGAATGCCAGCAGGAAGTACGACAGCAATTTTGGCTGAGAAGTATGATGGAGATTCAAATTTGGCAGTAGAAATTGTCTTTTTATCAACAGCGCTATCATTACTTACAATTCCGTTATTATGTTTGGTTATTAATATGGTTGTTTAAAATCATCTTTTCAATTATCGTAAAAAATATAATTAATGATTAGAATATAGTACAATATGATATATCAAAGTAGAAGGAGAAGATTATGTTAACAATGGGATTTATTGGCAATGGTAAAAGTACTAATCGTTATCAATTGCCATTTGTACTGACAAGAAAAAATATTAAAGTAAAAACTATTTATGCTCGAAATTTAAATAAACATGATTGGTCACGTGTTGCAGGAATAAATTATACTGATGATTTAGATAGTCTATTAAACGATCCAGAGATTCAGCTGATTAGTGTTTGCACTCGTCATGATAGTCATTATGAGTATGCTAGAATGGTTTTAGAACATGGTAAAAATTGTTTGGTTGAAAAGCCTTTTATGAAAAATAGTGCTGAAGCTAAAGAAATATTTGCATTAGCTAAAGAAAAAGGGTTATTAGTGCAATGCTATCAAAACCGTCGTTATGATTCTGATTTTTTAACAGTTCAAAAAGTGATCGAAAGTGGAAAATTAGGTAATTTATTAGAAGTAGAAATGCATTATGACTATTATCGTCCGGAAATACCACTAAATGTTCATGAATATGTTGGGTACAATGGATATTTATATGGTCATGGATGTCATACTTTAGATCAAGTAATTTCTTATTTTGGTAAACCTGAAAAGATTCATTATGATGTAAGACAATTATTAGGATCAGGACGAATGAATGATTATTTTGATTTGGATCTATATTATGGAACACTTAAAGTTTCAGTAAAGTCAAGTTATTTTAGAGTAAAAGAACGTCCTAGTTTTGTTGTTTATGGTGATAAAGGATGCTTTGTTAAAGCGACAAAAGATCGTCAAGAAGAACACCTCAAGTTATTTTATATGCCGGGGTCACCAAATTTTGGAATTGATCGTCCTGAAGATTATGGAACGTTATCGTATTATGATGATGCAGGTGTTTTTCATGAAGAAAAAGTCATCTCTGAAGTAGGGGATTATGGAAATGTTTTTGATGGCTTATATGAAAGTATTATTGAGGGTAAGGAACCTCGGGTCAAAGATGAACAAACTTTATTGCAAATGGAAATATTAGAAACCGGAGTTAAAATGTGTAAGTAAGAAGATACGACAGTATCTTTTTATTTTTGATAAAAATTATTTATATTATTTGGCTGATTGACTCTAAATAGGGGCATGGTACAATATAATTAATAGGGGGTGAGGTACAATGAGATGTGATAATTGCGGAAATGAGTATAAAAATAGTTTAAAATGTCCGTTATGTGGTCATCGTCAGGGGAAGATAAGTCATTGCTCAGTTTGTGGAGCGGCAATACATTTTGGTCAACCACGATGCCCTAATTGTGGGAATCCAACAAAGTATGAAAAGAAGACTGATGTCACTAAGAAGTACGCCAGTAGTTTTAACATAAATAATTCAACAAATAATAAAGACTGCGATAAACATAGTGAAAAAAGCCATGTTTACCACCAACAAGAGATGTATGATTACAAATCAAGCAATAATGAAATCAAACAACGTTTAGAAGAAGCTAGACAGCGAATTAACAGCATGGGCTTTCCAATCATAAAAAAGAAGGCTGCTAATAATGAAGAAAAACTAAGAAATATTATAGTTGGAATTGTAGTGATATTGATTGCAGGAGTAACTATTTTCGGGCAAATTTTTAAAAATTCGAATGATCAACGGGATTATCAAGAATTATCAACATTACAATTATTTGATAGTAATAGCAGTATAACGCAAGAGGGAAATTTAAAAAATGGTGGTTATGCTTTTTTAACGGATTCAAATATTTATTTTGGGATGGATTATCAAATATATCAAACAGAACGGAATTTTAGTAACTTTAAATCGCTTGTAGATGACGGAGAAAGGTATATTTATAGTACTGATGACTATCTTTACTATGAACAGTATGGAAGATATGCACGTTATGATATGAAAAGTGGTGAATTGACAGCCCTTTTTGAAATGGATAATGTATTACCAATAGATAAAAATAAGTTCCTATATACTAAGTATGATGAAGAGGGACTGTTTATATATGATGAGGTAAGTGCAACATCAATAAAAATCATAAGCGATGAAATTTCAGATTATAGTTATGACATGCAAGATAGTTTAGTTTTTTATACAACAATTGAACATGATTATATTCAGGCTATTGATTTGGCCGGAAATAAATTATCACAATTTAATTTATCTAGTACTGGGAAAATTTATGTGAGTGGAGATTTGCTTTATTATCAAGATTATCAAGGCGTACATTGTTATAGTATTGCTGATGAAAATGATGAACTGCTTGTTGAAGGTGAGGTTAATAATTATATCGTTACAAATAATACAATTGTATATACTAACTATGATGATGATTTAATGACTAGTGATGGGCATATTGTATCGATTGATTATGATGTAACTGTATTTAATGTAATAGGCAATTATATTGTGTATAGTACAGGAAATGGTGATGAGTATTTAAAGCAGTGGTATATAAATGATTTTTATGATACGGCTATCGCTAAATTGAATAATAATGAAGAAGAATAGACTAAGCTTATTGAAGCGAAGTCTTTTCTTTTACGCTAATAACACGCTTTTTTTTACTTTGGTGATATGGTAAAATGTAGGCATTAAAGTAGGTGACTAAATGGAAAAGATTAAAAGATGTAGAAAATGTGGAGCGCGATTATTAGAACATGAAAAAAGATGTCCTGTTTGCGGAACGCCGGTAGGGTTAGATAAAGAAGTAGATATTATAAAGGAAGAACAGATTATTGAACCTGAAAAAGTCGATGAGTTTATTGCAGCTGATAAGACTGAACAAACATTGCTTAAGTCTAATGAATCAGCGCAAAATTATTGGCGTAGTAAGAAAATTTGGGCTGTTTTTATTGTTTTAATTGTAGTGACGACAGTAATGCGTCAATATGTTATTAATAATCCGATTAAGCTGGCAGAGAATGATAATTCAAACACAATCACTAATGATTATAGTGATAGTAAAATATCAATCAATAAAAATACAGGTAAATATAGTCAAGCGACAAATATTAATTATTTAGGGATTAGTTATGTTAATGATAATGCTGTTTATTTAATGATGAATTCTGAATTATTGAAATATGATCGTAGTTTTAATAATCGCGAACTTGTTTTGGAACAAGCAGTTACTGTTTTTAGTGAAGATGAGCAGTGGTATTATTATCTTGATGAAAATAATGATTATATTCGAATGGATAAAAAGACAAAAGCAGAAGATATTTTATTAAAGAATGTATATTATGTACATAATCTTGGTGATAAAGTCTATTATCAAAATGATAGTGATGGTGAAACAATTCATTGTCTTGAATTAGAGACAAATCAGGATCATAAGATTAGTGATGAGGTTTCTTATAGTATTGTTGTTGATGAGGAAAAAGGTAGAATTTTTTATATTAATAAAAATAATGAATTAGTTTCGATTGCATTGGATGGCAGCGACAAGAAGAATCTTGCCAATAATACTAATGTTTATACTTATGATGGTGAATATTTATATTATATAAATAATGATGGGCTAGTTAAAAGTGATTTAGAAGGACAAAGTAAAGTTATTTATGAAAGTAATAATTTATCATTAGTGAACCTGGTTGAGAAGAAATTAGTTATTCAAGATAAGAATATTATTTATACGATGGATCTTGATGGAAAAGATAAAAAGAAGTTATATACGATGGATATTGGAGGCAGTCTGACATTTGAGGTTGTAGGTGATAAGCTGCTGGTGTTAACTAAAGGAAACTCAGATAGTGTGATTGGATATGAAATTGTTGGTTTTGATGGGAAGCGCCATATTTTAGATGATGAAAATCAACCAACGATTAAAGGTAATGAGTTCTAGGGGGATGAAATGAAAGTAAGTGAGATAGTAATTGCTACCGGTGGGAAACTTATTAGTGGTGATGAAACAATGGAAATAACAGGTTTTAGCCAAGATAGTCGTCAAGCTGAGGTCGGGATGATGTATATTCCAATTATTGGTGAACGCTATGATGGCCATGATTTTATTGAAAGTGCATTTACAAATGGTGCCAGCGCTATAATTACTGATCGGTTGATTGAAGATGATAAGCATGTTGTTATCTTAGTAGATAATACGTTAAAAGCTTTGCAAAAGATGGCTCATTATTTACGGAAACATCGCAAGGTCAAAGTTGTTGGAATTACTGGGAGCGTGGGTAAAACAAGCACACGTGATATGGTTTATAGTGTTGTTAAACAGCAGTATAAGACATTGAAAACAGAAGGTAATTATAATAATAATATTGGCTTGCCATTGACAATCTTGAGATTAAAAGATGAGGAAGTGATGATTTTAGAAATGGGTATGAATCATCTTAATGAAATGGAAGAGTTATCACGAATTGCTTGTCCGGATATTAGCGCGATTACTAATGTTGGAACAGCACATATTGGAGAATTAGGAAGTCGTGAAAATATTCTAAAAGCAAAATTAGAAATTGTTGCGGGAATGAGTGACGGCAGTACATTAGTAATTAATGGTGATAATGATATGCTGTCAACGGTTCGATTTGATAATTTCAAGGTTGTTAAAGTCGGTGTTGATTGCGCTGCTGTTTTTAAAGCTGAAAAAGTTATTTTAATGGATGATCATAGTGAATTTACAATCAATTATAATGGGAAGGTCTATCAAGTTGTTGTCCCAGTACCGGGGAATCATTTTGTTTTAAATGCTCTTGTTGCGATTGCGATTGGAATAAATCTAGAAATTCCAATGGAAAAATGTATTCAAGGAATTAGTCAATTTGAATTAACTAAAAAACGGATGGATGTAATTGAATTAAAAAACAACATTACCTTGATTGATGGCACATATAATGCTAGTGAAGATTCAATGAAATCAAGTATTGACGTATTGGCTACGTATTCGCGTAGAAAAATAGCTGTATTAGCGGATATGTTAGAATTGGGCGAATTCAGCGAGCAATTGCATCGAAGTGTTGGTAAATATGTAGCGGAAAAACAAATTGATGTGTTAGTTGCGGTTGGCCGAGAAGCTAAGTTTATGAGCGATAGTGCTGCTTTGTCAGGGATGGCAGAGATTTATTATTGTAATAATAATCAAGAAGTGGTAAATTATTTAAAGAATAATTTACAAAATGATGACGTTGTCTTATTGAAGGGCTCAAATGGAATGAAATTAAAAGACGTTGTCACCAAAATAGAGGAGAAATTTTCATGAAACAAAAATTATTGGTTTTATGTGGGGGACAATCAAGTGAGCATATTGTTTCAAGAATGTCTTGTACATCGGTATTAAACAATTTGGATGCGAATAAATACGAAATCACCTTAGTTGGGATTGATTTAGATGGTGGTTGGCATTATCTTGATGCGAAGCAGACAGATTTAGCTAAAAATACTTGGTTAGATAACAGTAGCATGGTTGAAGATGTTTATGGATTATTAAAAAATCAAGATGTAGCATTTCCAGTATTACATGGAATGTATGGTGAAGACGGAACAATTCAAGGTTTATTTGAATTAGCAAAATTACCTTATGTTGGCTGTCGGGTGATGGGCTCTAGTGTAGCAATGGATAAAATCTATACAAAAAAGATTTTAGATACAGTAGGTGTTCCGCAAGTTAAATCAGTATATGTGAAAAAACGTTATGACGAAAAATTAGTTGTAGTAACAAATACTTTTGATGAGATTGAAGAAATTGAAGACTATATTGTTAGAGAATTAGGAATGCCTTGCTTTATTAAGGCTAGTCGTTCAGGTTCAAGTGTTGGATGTTATCGTTGTGATAATCAGACTGAATTGATTGGGAAATTAAGTGAGGCAGCTAAATATGATCGTCATGTCGTAGTTGAGGAGTGCATAGACTGTATTGAGTTAGAAACAGCTGTATTAGGTAATGATGATGTAATTGTTTCACGAGTCGGTCAAATCATGCCTCATGGTGAGTTTTATACGTTTGAATCGAAATATGAAGATGAAGAAAGTAAAACGTGTATTCCGGCTCTGGTAGATGAGCAAATCCAAGAACAAATTCGTCAATATGCAATTAAAGTTTTTAAAGCTGTTGATGGTCATGGCTTAAGCCGAGTTGATTTTTTCTTAGATAAAAAAACTAATAAAATTTATTTGAATGAAATTAATACAATGCCAGGATTTACTAAGATTTCAATGTATCCACAATTAATGAATGATTTCGGGATCACTTATCCGGAATTATTGGATCGCTTGATTGTCTTGGCCTTACAAAAATAAGAACTTGTTTTGAACTGAACTTCCCAAGTAGGACAGTTTATAAATAGTTTCTAATTAGAGGATTGTCACCTGTAATTCACAGGTGACAATCCTTTTAATTACCTGTTCAAATTGAAAATTTGAACATATAGACTTAAGTCAGTTGAGCATACG
>NZ_JAHOCB010000046.1:0-24848 GCF_019125875.1 Erysipelatoclostridium sp. MSK.23.31
TAAAGATTCATTCTATTGGTACAAAAAAGTTATTGCCACTAATGGTGATGATTTATCAGATTAATTTAATCTTAAAAAGTCTTCTATAGAAATCTATAGAAGGCTTTTTTGCTAATAAATATAGTATTATAACAACATGTTTTCTATTTAATTTAAGTAAATTTGCTAATCTACAATCTTTTCAAATACCGGGTCATAACTAACTAATTAATTATTGTTTCACCTTCTTGTTGCAATTATTTTAACGCTTCAATCACAATTTATCTATTATTCTGATCAACTGCCTAAGCCTGCTCACCCACCAAGATTTCTTCCTCTGAACATTTAATATCCTTATATCCTTGTAGTGTTTGTTTATATAAAGCCATTTTTATTTTTCCTTCTCATTTCCTTTTTCATATTCTAAAGCTAATTTTAAATCATATTCCATTATTTTATTTTCTATTAAGGCAAAACTTTGAAAAAGCAACTAATCATTTCCACTTTTCTAGCGAATAGCTTAATTTTTTTATCAAATAAAATAATATTCCCACTTG
Organism: Erysipelatoclostridium sp. MSK.23.31; assembly: GCF_019125875.1. NCBI lineage: Bacteria > Bacillati > Bacillota > Erysipelotrichia > Erysipelotrichales > Coprobacillaceae > Thomasclavelia > Erysipelatoclostridium sp. MSK.23.31. The sequence goes on from NZ_JAHOCB010000046.1 coordinate 537, forward strand.
TTAATGAATTCAATCATTCCTTTAAAATAGGATTCGGATAGATATATTTAATGCTGATAATACAGCAATAAAAAAACAATCCCTCTTTATCTATATCTGAATAATGAGATAAAAAGCAAGAAAAATAACTTTTATTTAATGAAGACATCATGTTTTTAATACTAAAATTATTATTCCTATATAATAATAAAAGAATCGGCTGTAACCAATTCTTTTATTCTACATCTTCTTCATATTTAATAATTTCACCAGTATCTGCATTAATTTCTAATTCATATTCCTTATTACCATTTTTAATCTCTATCTCATATTTTTTAATTCCATCATCGTCATCATAATCTAACTCTGTTTTTATTAAGTAACCACCACCAACACGATCAAAAGCGATTTTTTGAGCTTCCTCTAAAGAAACAGCCGTATTAACAGGAGTAATCGGAGTAACTGTTCCATCAACTGGATTGGTTGTCGTACCTATATAATCATCATCTTTTTCCCGTTTTAATACCTTTCCACTATTTGCGTCTACTTCTATTTCATACTTTTCTGTATCAGTTATAATAGTAAAATCATAGTAAGTTACCCCATCATCTTTATCTTCTTTAGCCTTAAGGATTTTTCCTTCTACTTCTTTTAAAGCAATTTCTTGTGCTTCTTCCAATGTTAGGGCACTAACTTTTTCAGTACATCCAACTAAAGCTATTGTAATTAATACAAATAAAATTATTTTCTTCATAAATATTATCTCCTTTCAAAATCAATTGTAAAAATTGTATATTGATCAACTATACTTTCAACCGTAATTGCATAGTCATAATAGCTGCAAATTCTTTTAGCAATTGCTAAACCTAGTCCAAAATTGTTATTATTTTGAGCCCGTGACTCATCAGCCCGATAAAAGCGATTAAATATATAGTCTAATTTATCTGCTTCTATCCCAATCCCGTGATCTTTAACCATTAATTTTTGGTCAACATATAATAATTCAATTTTCTTTTCTTCTTCTCTTGAATATTTAATTGCATTATCAATTAAAATAATTAAAAGTTGTTTTAAATGTTCTATGCGCATCCATATCTTTGAAGTTACAGTTATTTTAATAATAAATTCAAATTCTGGGTGAACTTCTTTAAAATTTGTAATTACTTCATCAACTACTAAATTAAGATCAGTTGGTTCTTCACAATGAATATCCATTTCTCGGGTTAAATGAAGAAGTTCATTACACAATTGGATTAATCGCTCAACTTCATTACTAGTGACATTAAGTGAATTGCTAAGAATAGCAGGATCATCTTTTCCCCACCGCTCCAACATATCTAAATTTCCTTTTATAATTGCCAATGGCGTTTTTAATTCATGTGATGCATCACTTACAAATTGATTTTGTTGTAATAATGATCTTTCCGCTTGATCGATTGTTTCATTAAATTCCTTGCCTAATAAAGCTAATTCATCATTTCCCTCAATAACAAGCCGGTGACTTAAGCCCTCATTTTTAATTTGTTTAATACTCTTTGTAAATTGATCAACAGTTTGTAAAAAACGTTTACTAATCATGAAACCACAGGCAATACTGGTAATCAATGCAACAATAATTAAAATCAAAAAGATTACAGCAACAATACTAGCTATGGGGGTTATCAAATCTTCATCCATTGCATAGATTCGTCCAATAATCAATAAATAATAACCCATATAAAGTAATAAAATCAAGCTAAATACTACGATCACCGTCATAATAATAATTGAAGTAGTACTAACTAATTGATGTCGTAGTGATTTAATTTTCATGATAAACGGTATCCTACTCCACGTACTGTTTCAATTTTAATTCCGGGAATTTTATTACGTAAATAACGGATATATACTTCAACGACATTTGTTGATACATCTTCATCATAACCCCAAACCTGATCTAAAATCTTATTGCGACTAACAACATCACCGCCATTTTGAACTAATAATGATAATAAATCAAACTCAGTCGTTGTTAAATTTACTTCATTATCTTTGAAAAAGACCTTGTGCTTACTTGGATCAATTTTAACTTCTCCATAACTATATTCAAGAAGTGCTTTTTGAAAGTTCATTCTTCTCAATAGTGCATTTATCCTCGCTAATAATTCTTCCATTGCAAACGGCTTTGCTAAATAATCATCTGCTCCAACTTGTAAACCATTGACCTTATCCATCACCTCATCACGAGCTGTAAGCATAATTACTGGCGTTTGTTTAATCTCTCGCAAGCGTCGACATACTTCGATTCCATTAATTCGCGGTAACATTAAATCTAATAAGATTAATTCATATTCTTGCTCTAAAGCTTTTTTTAACCCAACTTCACCATCATAAGCTTGATCACAACAATAACCTGCATGGGTTAATTCTAGCTTTAATAGATCTGACATATTTTTTTCATCTTCAATTATCAGTATTGCCATCTTCATCACTCCTTATATTCAAATCCAATTATCTTTCCACTTTTTGCACTAATATTTATCTCAATCAGTTCTTGCTGCTGATTCTCTATTTCAAGATGGTAAAATATTTGCATATGCTCATATTCAATTTGTGAAGATACGATAGTTCCTGGAAATTGTTTCAATGCTACAACATGTGCTTCACTTTTAGAATAATTAATGTTATTTAAAGTTGTATGTAATATATAGACACCAAAACAAATAACACTAATGACGATTATTATTGTAGTTGTTATAATTTGTTTTTTATAAATAATCAGCTTTTCCATTCCCATCTTCCTTTCATCTATATCATAACCTATTTTGCCCGATTGTTGCTTAAAGAACAATAATAATTAAATAAGAATTTTCTCATTTTCTAAGAATAAATAAGTGTGATCTAAAATCACACTTACTCAAACAAAGCAAATTCTAAATAATAAACTAGATCATGAAACATTCTAGTATTAAAGCCATAACAGCTGCAATCATCTATTTCTCCATCCCAATCATTATTTAATCGTTCTAATAACAGCGGTACCTCTGTAACATCTAAATTAGCTGTTACAAAAAACTCACTACAATCTTTTTTTCCAGCATACTCACGACTCGGTGAAATTGAAAAATTAGGATTTATTTGTAACAACAAATCTTTAATCATTTGATAATCTTTTATATCTTCACTTTCAATAATTACATATAATCTCGCTAACATAAAACCACCTCTTTCCTGCCTATTTTATCATAAAATATTGTTTAGATAAAAGTATGCTATTAATTAATTTTATTCTGATTATATTTACTAATAAATATGTTAAGATAAAGTAAAGAGATATATTTGAAAGCTGGGATAATTATGGATGAATCACTAATTACGATCATTGGGTTTATTATTGGAGGCCTATCTATCTTTATTTATGGAATCAATCTTATGAGCGATGGCCTCAAAAGTATTGCAGGATATCATATCCGTGAGTATATTGAAAAATATACAAGTAATCTTTTTACCTCAATTTTAGTGGGTACTTTAATTTCTGCAATCCTCCATTCTAGTTCTGCTGTTACAGTTATTTCAATCAGTCTGGTTCGGGCCGGATTAATGAAGTTGGAACAGGCTATAGGAATCACGATTGGAGCGAATATTGGGACTTGTGTGACTTCAATAATGATAGGCTTGAATGTGGAACAATTTGCTTACTATCTTGTCTTTATTGGGGTTGTAATCATGTTTTTAGCTAAAAAAAAGACGATTGGATACATCGGCAAAGTTGTTCTGGGCTTTGGACTAATTTTTGTTGGTCTACAAATAATGAGTGATCAAATGATAGCCTTTGCTAAAGAACCTTGGTTTACAAGTATCATGACAACGTTAGGAAAAAAACCATGGTGGGCACTTCTAGGTGGAACTATAGCAACAGGCATCATGCAATCATCTACTGCTGTTATCGGTGTAGTCCAAAAACTTTTTACAACTGGTTCAATCACTCCTGCTGCTGGTGCTGCATTTATTTTTGGGGCCAACATTGGTACTTGTATTACTGCGGTTATTGCCGCTTTAGGCGGATCTATTTCAACTAAACGAGCTGCCTGGTTTCATGTTGTTTATAATCTAGCAGGTGCAATAATAGGAATGCTCGTTTTAAAACCATTCGTTAATTTAACTAATTGGGTCAATTTGCTGCTAAACGGCAGTCAAGAAATGTATATTGCTCAAGCACACTTCATTTTTAATATAGCTTCAACTATTTTAGTTATTCCTTTTGTTCGCTATTGTGTTATTTTATTAGAAAAGTTAATTCCTGGGAATGATCATCATGATACGCTCATTGAAAATATCGATGAGCTAGATGATACTTTAATTGACAAACTTCCTGTCGGAGCATTAGCAGTTGCTAAAAAGAATACACTCCGAATGGGACGAAATGTTATAGCCAATATTAAATTATCTTATACTTATTTAATCTCTAAAAATAGTGAAGATTATGATGAAATTATCGAAATTGAAGCACTAATAGATAAATATGATTCTCGTTTATCCAAATACTTGCTAAAAATTGCTCAACAGCCCACATTAGCAAAAAAGCAAACTAATGAATACTTTAAAAATTATCAAATTATCAAAAATCTTGAACGAATTGGTGACATTGTTAGTAATTTAGCTAACTATTACAAACTTGTTTACGATGAAAAAGGTAAATTTTCTAACGAAGCAATCGATGATTTAAATAAAATGTATAAATTAGCTTTAGAAATGGTCCAAGATGCTCTAGATATTTATGAACACGATAATGCAAATAAACTTCTTTCTTCTTTAAACAAAAAAGAACATACTTTAAATGCTTTAGAAATTGAGTGTCGTCAAAATCATCTAGTCCGAATGCGTGACGGTATTTGTGAAGATAATATCGCTGCTTCTATCATCATTGATATTATTTCTAGTATTGAACGAATTGGTGATATTGCTTTAAATACTGCAAATTCAACAATTACGGTATACAAAGATCATAAAGTTAAATATTTAAATGTTTGATTTTTACATAAAAAATTACTGGAATAACATCCAGTAATTTTAATTTATTGCATCTTTATCGGTTTCACCGGTTCTAATTCGCAAAGCACTTTTTAGATCATAACTAATTATTTTGCCATCTCCAGGATTCCCCGTAAATGCTGCGGTTTGAATTGCCTTGATTGTCTTCTTTTCCCAAACTTCATCACTTACTATAATTTCAAATTTAATTTTTGGTAACATATTTATTTCTACTTCATTACCTCTAATTACTTCACGATAGCCTTTTTGAATTCCACACCCCATAACTTGATAAACTGTAATCCCATGAACTTCAATTTTAGCTAAAGCTTCTTTAACATCCTCAAACTTATCTTCACGAACAAATGCTTCTATTTTAATCACAAATCACTCCTCCTTACTCTAATCCATTAAATGATGGGTATGCTGTCTCATTATGTTCAGACATATCTAACCCCATCTGTTCATCACGTTTATCAACTCGTAATGGTGTAAATAGCCGTACAACTCCTATACAAATTAAAGTACCTATCACAGCAACTACTATTGTTAGTAAAATGCTAATAATTTGTGCAATTAATAAGTTTGTATCTCCGAAGAATAACCCATTCCATCTAGCTACATCATTGATTGAAGTTTGAGCAAAAAGCCCCGTTGCAATACCACCCCAGATACCACCTATTCCATGACATCCAAATGCATCTAGAGCATCATCATATCCAAAATATTGTTTTGCTTTAGAAATCATAAAATAGCAAATTGGGCTACCAACAAAACCAATAATAACTGCAGACCAAATCGGAACAAATCCTGCACCAGGAGTAATTGCTACAAGCCCGACAACTAGGCCGGTTACACTTCCCACTAAAGTTGGTTTATTAATTTTCCAAACATCCATCAACATCCATGATAACATTCCTGAAGCAGCAGCAACAGCAGTTGTCATAAAAGCGTGTATTGCTAATCCGTCAGCTTTTAAAGAACTTCCGGCATTAAAACCAAACCACCCAAATAATAGAAGGCTTGCACCTAGTACAACAAACGGAATATTATGAATACGATATTTCGCATGATCATAATCCTTACGTTTACCCAAGATAATACACAATACTAGCGCGCTTACTCCAGAACTAATATGAACAACATTTCCACCAGCAAAATCTACTGAACCAATTTCAGCCAAGAATCCCCCTAATCCCCAGACCATGTGAGCCATAGGATAATAGACGATTGTTGACCAGACAATTATAAAAATAAACAACGCTTTAAACTTCATTCTTCCCGCTACAGCGCCAGTAATTAAAGCTGGTGTAATAATTGCAAACATCATTTGAAATGCTGCAAAGCCTAAATCCGGAATCGTACTGGCATAATTACCTGGCGTCGTTCCTACATTACTCAAGCCCAAAAAGCTTAGATCCCCAATTATTCCTAGATGATCATTTCCAAACGCCAAGGAATATCCAAATAATATCCACATAACCATTGCTATTCCAATTACAAAAATTGAAGTCATCATCGTATTAACCACATTTTTTCTTCTAACCATTCCGCCATAGAAAAAAGCTAATCCTGGTGTCATCAATAACACCAATGCTGTACAGATTATCATAAATCCTGTATCTCCAGAATCAATCATATTTCTTCCCCCTTTATTTATGATTATATTGGAAGTATAGATGATATTTTTTTATTAAGCAAGATATTTTTTATCACTAATTATTTTCAGTTTACCTTGTCGTAAAAAAACATTGATATTATCATAGTTTTTTAATTTGTTAAAATATTGTTATTTTTATATATGATAAAAATAGTTATTGGCATATAAGTTTCCAATTAACTCGTTATTGTATATTAGTGCAGTTATTATTAATTCATTTAAGTTAAAAAACTATAGATCATTACAAGATAAAATTAAATAATTGTCATTTTTAAACTGTTTTTCCATAACCAACATAGAATGATTCACAAAATTATTTTTAAAGTATTCTTTTGAAATTAAAATCACTCCTATAAAAGTTATACCTGTGACTATTAATCATATATATAAATCATTTGGCACAGCTCTAATTAGAACTGCTCCAATTACAAAGTAAAACAATATATATATAATTAGTATCTTAGATAAAATACTTAATCCTTTTATCTTTCTATTTAAAATAAACTATATAAAAATCATAGCATATCTATTTTATAAAAAAGGCATAATTTTTTCACAAAACTAAAAAGAGCTGTAACATTCTAAAATAGTAAAAAAACTACTCACTAGTTACGGCTACTTCTATAAGTATATCTCCTTCTTTACTTGGCTCTATAGCTATCAATCTATTAACTTTTTTGCACAAGTGGGACATGCAACATAAAAGTAAGTACATCCGTTTTCACATTTATAATCTATTATTTTAAAACTACTAACTTCAGTATCAATGCTCTCTTTAGTTACTATCTTTTTCATTATTTTCCCGTCAAAAGAGATATAAAACAAAAACTATATCACTTTTTTATGCCTTACGTTAATATTAATCAAAAAATAATTATACGATATTTTGTTCTATTACATTAATAATATTGTATCTATTTTTTATCGTAGCAAGATAAATTTTGTAGTATATTCTTGTTTTCGTAATTTTCCTAAAATAATATATTTGCTAATTATTCAAGAACTTTTCTATATCTTCATAATTAGATATTTCTATATTAAAAACATATGAAAAAAATTTTTGCAATTCACATATATCATATTCTTTAAAATTTATTTTATGTATCTTTTGATACACTTCTTTTACTAAAAATCTTAAATCTGAAATATAATTACAACATACTAAATCAACAACATCTTTAAAAATATCTCTATGCATAATAACCTATCCCCTCAAGCTTTATTCACAAACATTTTAAATATAAATACTGAATTAAAAAATACATCAATCAAATAAACCAAAATAACTCTCCAAAATTTCAATACAATATACAAGTAAATACCTTTTTAATATCATATTAAATTTTTAATAATATTTTTTCCCAAAAATATATCCTATATCAATAAAATTTGGGAACAATTTAATCACATAATTATCATATTATATAGTTGTAAAAACTATAAATAGCTTAAGTTCTGTTGTAGGTGGTGAATTATGCTTGACTATTTTTTAGAAAACACTACAAAAAAGAAATTATATCTTTTTTCCATCTTATATTTAAAGAGAGTCACTTCTGTAAAAGAATGTAAGTATATACTTACATTTAGCAGTACCAGTATAATTTCAATAATTAACGAGTTGAATTTTGATTTCAATGGAATTGCAGAAATAAATATAACAAATTCATTGGAACTTAAATTAATTGTATACGAAGATATTACATTTTCTGATTTACTCCATGCTATATACCAAAGCTCTAATGTATTGCATTGTATCAAGTTTATGATAACCAATGAATCAAACCATTCTTTTTTGGTATTTGCGGAAGATAACTATCTTGCAAAATCCAGTGCATATCGAATACGACAAAAATGTATTAAATATATCCGCAGTATCGGTTTGGATATTAAAAAAAATAAAGTTATAGGGGAAGAATACAGAATTCGATTTTTGATTGCTCTTTTATACTACAAATGCGGTATAGATTGTTGCGATATTGATGAATATTCAATAAAACTTATTAAAGAATTTATTATATCTACTAACCAGTCAATTACTTTTGAATTTCTTAATAACGCTACAAATGAATATGATTATTTTGAATGTCTAATGTCACTTTTGTGGAAAAGAAAAGACCACAATGACAATTTATCTATACCAAAGGAGCTTGAAAAATTTAAAGAGATTTTTATATACAATGATTTGAAAAAATATTTACATAATGTAATTGGGAATCAGCTTAACATAGATTTTTCAAAAAAAGACTATGATTATATGTATTTAGTTTATTTTTGTACTAATAACTTTCTTTTTGCCAACCAGTGGACAGAGGAACGTAAAGAGCACATTTATAAAATATTTCTTTCCAATCAAAAATTTTATGATTTATATATTCGTCTTAGTCATAAATATGGTAAATTTCTAGAACAATCTCACATTTTCAAAACAATTTTAATCTATTTTTTTAAGGATCATCTTTTTCAATTACAATGCCTAATTCCAAATCAGCGTCTATATATAGATACTACACCTACTACAACTTACATCACCAATAATGACGTATCAGGTATCATAAATTCATGGAAAAAGGCAAATAATATATTATATCCAACAGATAAAAGAAGTATATTCTATTTAACAACACAAATTGAATTTATATTAAGACAACTTGTTCCACCTGTAACAATCATATTGTTATCTGATTTAATGTCCGAGATAGAAATGATAAATCTTTTTCTTGAAAAAAATTTTTCCCGCAATCGAATTAATATAACTCCGTTACTTTTAAACAGTTATAATTTAGAATATCTGAACGCTGAAAAAAATAGAATAATAATCATTACTCGAGGAATTGAATATTTATTAAAATCATACAATTTCTTTCAAAATAATACTATAGTAATAATAGATTCTAGAACAACCTTATACGAGAAAGAAAAAATTTCGAATGCTATTGCCAATTATGAAGAAAAACAATTTCTAAAAATTTGTGCTGGAACAAGTCTTACTGATACAGAATATTAATGATCAACATAAGTGCAACAGTCTATTTATACAAATATTATATTATTTAAATAGCATATTTTATCTTAAACTTATTTCTTGGCAAAAACACTTAAATCAAAAAAGGACTGTAACGAATAAAAATTTTAATCTTTGACATCCCCCCTTCTAAGTGACAATTTTTTATTATTTCACTTGTCTACCTAGAAGGAAGCATATCATTTAATCCGTTACAGCCCCTTTAATCATATACTAATTCATCTTGATTTATAACCTCTTCATCAGTAAAATATGCTTGAGTTTGTACTATGACCTCTTTTCTTAATCCAATTAAACCAATTAAATTAGGGATAGCCATACAACCATTAACAATATCTGCGAGAATAAAAATAAATTCTAATGACATAAAAGGACCAATTGCAATAAAGACAATATAAATAAATTTATAATATGGAATCGCTTTTAAACCTTTTAAATAATACATACATCTCTCACCATAATAATTCCAACCAATTATAGTAGTAAATGCAAAGAAAATTAATCCAATATTAACAATATACTTCCCAATCATAGGAATAAATAAACCATTACTAAATGCTTGTGTAGTCATTGCGGCACCTTCTAAACCACTAGTATGGCTATTAGTAAGTAAAATTGCAATTCCTGTCATGGTACAAATAACAACTGTATCAATAAACGTTCCAGTCATTGATACCAATCCTTGTTCTACACATGAATCAGTTTTTGCTGCAGCAGCGGCAATTGGTGCACTTCCAAGACCACTTTCATTTGAAAAAATTCCTCTACTAATTCCTTTTTGCATTGCCATTGTCATAGTAATACCTATACCACCACCAAGAGCTGCTTGAGGATTAAATGCACTATGAACCACTAATACAACTGTCTGCGGGATTAAGTTAAAATGAGTAATTAAAATAATCACAACACCACCGATGTAAAGAATACACATCATAGGAATTACTTTTTCTGCTACATTCGCAATTCTTTTAATCCCGCCAATTGTAATAAAACCTACAGTGATCGTTAATAAAACCGCTGTAACAATTGGTGGAACATTAAACGATAACTCCATTGCATCAGAAATTGATTTAACTTGAGTAAATGTTCCAATTCCCAATAACGCCACAGCAACTCCAAAAAAAGCAAAAATCTTAGCTAACCATTTACTTCCTAAACCCCGTTCTAAATAATACATTGGTCCCCCTGCCATTTGATTATTTTCATCTTTGATACGGTAACGAATTGCTAATAAGCCTTCAGCATATTTTGTAGCCATTCCAAAAAAAGCTGATACCCACATCCAAAATAATGCTCCTGGTCCTCCGGCCGCAATCGCGGTAGCTACTCCAACAATATTTCCTGTCCCGATCGTAGAAGATAGTGCTGTACAAAGAGCCTGAAAACTTGATACATCACCTTCATCATTATCCTGTTTTTTAAAAATACATGAAAACGCTAATTTCAATTTCGTTAATTGCAACAGTTTTAGCTTGCATGTGAAATAAATTCCAGTTCCCAACAATAGACAAATAAGCGGTAAGCCCCATACAAGCTCATCAATTTTTGTAAGTAAATTTGTAATAAATTGCATAAAAAAACTCCTTCTTAAAATAATTAAGTCGGAATTAATAATGAAAAAAACTATTCATCCCACTGTCCTTTTACCTGAGAGTTTCACCTATAAATAGGTTTGCTCCTTCGGTGCTTAATTTAATAAGTCTCTCCAGAGGTTCGTCCAATAGCGATCCTTTTACCTGAAATCTTTAATTCTTCGGTGTTCAATTAGAATCTCTTTCGCCATTATCATCCGATATATACACTAAGATTATACGCTAATTGTATACAATTGCAAATATTTTTTATTTTTGCAATAAAGTATTTGTAAAGACGACATTTCTCTTCTATAATAACAATTATGAAAAAATTAAAATATTTTATTCCTGCCCTAATTTGGATGATCTTTATTTTTATAATGTCACACACTAATGGTAATGACTCTTCAAATCAAAGTAATTTTATTGCTGAAATAATTTTAAAAGTTATTAATATTGATCGTGATACATTAACTTTTATAATTAGAAAAGCCGCTCATATGAGTGAATATGCAATCTTATTACTCTTACTTTATTATGCACTAAGTAACGTTATATCTAAGCATACTTTATCATTATCATTATTAGTCACATTTATTTATGCTTGTAGTGATGAATTTCATCAATTGTTTATTCCAGGGCGCAGTGGACAATTTAAAGATGTTCTAATTGACACTTCTGGTGCCTTGATCATGCTTATGATCATCTTTTTATGGCAAAGAAAAAAGAAGTCTAAACTAATCAAATAACTTTACTTAAGTTATTTTGATTAATCATTAGACTTCTTTTCATTTTGCAGTTTTTCAATACTTTCTTTTAACTTATCAATGGCATCATTAAGTACATCAAGATCATTTTGACGATCATCGTTGTCATCATCACTCGGTGGCGTTGAGCGTTCTTCTAAGACAGCTGACCAAGAAGAGTTTGAGGCTAAAATATCACCTACAACATTAAACCATGCTCCCAAAGCAGCCTGCTCACTCGTAGTAAAATCATTTGTCAATAGATATCCTAAGATCACTGCAGTTCCAGTAAAACTATACGGATCAAGATTGGGTATATACATGGTTCACCTCTCCCATATTTTAATATATGCTAAATAAAAAAAAAACTTAGGCTTTTGCATATTTAATATTTCGCTGCACACACTATTATTGGGTGAAAAAATGAATGATAATGTAAAATTATTAAACTTTATTTATCAAAACTCGCAAATGGGAGTTGAAACGATTGAGCAATTAGAAAAAATCGTTGAAGATAAAGACTTTAAAAGATATTTAAAAGAAAAATATGAAGGCTATTGTAAAATCCATAAAGATGCTAAAGAAAAGTTAAATAGTCATGGATATGACGAAAGAGGAATTGGTTCTTTTGAAAAAATTCGTACTTACTTAATGATCAATATGCAAACACTGACCGATAAATCAACTAGTCATATTGCAGAAATGATGATGATTGGAAGTACGATGGGAATCATCAATGCAATTCGTAATATAGCTGATTACAATCATGCTAAAAAAGATATTATTAAGCTCATGGAAACATTAAAAGCTTTCGAAGAAAAATCATATGGAGATTTGCAAAAATTTATTTAAATTGCTGTTAATGCAGTGCTCTCCTAAGTTCAACTTTGTGAGGGCACTACATATGAGGTATATTATTTCTAATTAAAAACAGTATTACAAATAATACTGTTTACTATCACTAATTATAATCAATTAAACCAAATTTCTTAAACACTGGTTTTTGCAATTTCATAAAAATCCCCATCATTGGACCAAATAAAAACATTCCAATAATAGTTCCCTCTCGTACTGCTAAAGGCACATCAGTAATAATTACAATTATAATTACTAATAAAATTGAAACTACGTCAACCCCTTGCCGTAAAACATGGAATTTCTTTCCAGTAACTCCGCTAACAGCCATACAAGCTCCTTCCAAAGCAAATGTAACAATATCTAGAACCATTACCATTCCTACTGCAAAAGCACTGACGATATATCCCAAAATTAATAATCCAACATTCATCCAATATGTATTAATCGTAAAATTACTGTATACTTCATACAACATGAAGTTAACAATTAGCCCTAATAAGATGCAAACAGGAATTTGTAATAGCTGGATCGGCTTAAATTTTCTTCTAAGTATTGCCACTTGAACAAAGATACATAAAAAATTACAAAACATACCAATTGTTCCTACCTCTATCCCTGTAACTAAACTCCCTGTCTGTGCCAAAGCATCCCATGCACCTACTCCAATGGCCGCTTTCAAGGTTAGAGCTGAACTACATGCAACGACCACAACGCCAAACACCAAAACTATTACCCGCTTAAACATTTTAATTAGTACCTCGCTTTTTTTGTATAGGCATTATTATAGCGGTTTCAATAATCTAGTCAACCTATTTTTTAAGCGTTTTCAAAAATAGAAAAAGGGTAATCTACCCTTTTAAAATAACTCTACTTCTTGTATGAGTGCAATTAGCTCGCTTAAGTTATTAATTACATAATCAGCACCAGCATCTAAATATGCTTCTTTAACCCGTTCAATTGCACGATTCCGTTCTTTAGGTGTTAAAGCATTAAATTCTTCTTCGTTCAATCCCAAAGTTGAACTTCCCTCAATGACACCAACTACGATTACCCCTGCATTAACACCTTCTTGAATATCAGAAATTGTATCACCAACTTTGATTACATTTTTTACACTGCTTATATGCAGTTCAATCATATTTTTAAAAATCATATAAGGATAAGGGCGTCCAAAGTGATTAGTAGCATCAGGTGAGTACCAGCAATCAGGTTGATACCCCTGCTCCTTGGCACTTTTTAATACTGGCTCCATCATCATATCTGTATATCCAGTAGTTGAGCCAATCTTAATTCCCAATTCTCTTAGTTTTGCCACAGTTTCTAAAACATACGGCTTAACATCTGTATGTTTTGTAATACCTGTCATTAATGATGCCTCAAATAAATCATAAATTTTATGTATATCCTGTTCATTAAATTCACGATCATATCTAGCCTTAAATGCTTCATTCAATACTGGCATTTCTAACATTGTTTTAATATGATCAATCTTCAACATCCCCATTGGTTCTCTAATTTGGTCATTAGTTGGCTCTAATCCATAATTATTAAAAGCATCTTTAAATGCTTGAACAGGAGCAAAACAACCATAATCAACTGTAGTTCCTGCCCAATCGAAAATTACTGCTTCAATTCTACTCATTATGCTACCTCCGCTAAAAAATCTTTAATAATTGAACATAAATTTAATATATCTGCTTCATAAATTTCACCAATATTACCAATTCTGAATGTTTGAGCAGTAGTTAACTTTCCTGGATAAATTGCATAACCACGTGCTTTTATATAATCATACATCTCACTAAAAGCAAATTCTTTTCCTTCAGGATAATAGAAAGTAGTAATAATTGGTCCTTGATAAGCTAAATCAACATAGCTTTTCATTCCCATTTCAGCCATTTTTTCAATTAGCAAACGATTATTATCATAATAACGTTTACTTCGAGCAGCTATTCCACCTTCTTCCAACATCTCATCTAACGCTTTTGAAAATGCCAGTACGACATGGGTTGGTGAAGTAAAACGCCATTTTCCATCTTTATCCATCGTCTCCCATTGATCATATAAATCCAATGATAAACTTCTTGCTTTACCTCGACTAGCCAGTAATAAATTTTTATTAGCAATCACAAATGAAAAACCAGGAACTCCTTGAATACACTTGTTTGCGCTACTTATAATAAAATCAATCCCTAATTTTCCTACCTCAATATCAACACCACCAAAACTACTCATAGCATCAACGATAAATACTTTATTTCTTTCTTTAACTACTTTTGCTACACTCTCAATATCATTTAAGATCCCAGATGTTGTCTCACTATGAACGATAGCAACATGAGTTATTTCTTTTTCTTCATCTAATTTTTCAGCAACAGCTACTGCACTAGGATTTTCATTTTCAGCAAACTCAATTATCTCATGATTAATTCTTGCGTGCTCACATATATCTTTCATTCTTTTTCCATAAGCACCATTAGCGACAATCAACAGTTTTTCATTTTCGCCAATTACACTTGTAATTACTGACTCTACTCCAAAAGTCCCGCTTCCTTGCATCAGTACTACAGTATATTGCTCAGCTCTTACATGAGCTAATTCTAATAATTGGTCCCTAATTTTTAAAGTAATTTTTTTATAGTCATCATCCCATGTACAATGATCAAATAACATTTCTTGCTTTACTGTTGCTGTTGTTGTTAACGGCCCTGGTGTTAATAATTTATAATCTTTCATTTTCTTCTCCTACTTACATTCTTCTGATAATTTTTGATGTTTTTCTAATAATTCGGCAGTCAATTTTTCACTAAAAGTTTTTGGATATGCTGACTTATTTGCACTATCACTAGTTTCTCCTTGGTAAAGGGGATTAGGGTAGGTTTCTAACAGCTCTTTACGTCCACTTTCAATAATACATTGTGCCATCTTCATTGCTAATTTTTGATGTTCACTACCATCTTTATTTACGACTGCAACTGATTCAGTCAAACTAAAATTTCCCTCTGTTGGGTCAACAAAATCGATTGGAAGTCCATCAGCTTTATCACGTACCGCCTGATGACGTAGACCAAAGCCAATCGCTACTTCTCCAGCTCGAACTTTTTTAATTGGGCCTGATCCTGAATCTTCGATATGTGCTCCGGCATTATCATAAATTCCTTTTAATACTTCCTTTGCTCCATCTTCGCCATATTCACTTACTAATGCCTGAATTAATAACCATGCTGTTGATGAAGATGCTATATCCGTAACTGAGATCATATCTTTGTATTCTGGTTTAGCTAAATCTTTTAAACAGGTTGGTGTTTCAAGACTATTTGCTTTTAATTCTTCAGTATTAATAATAATAGCCCCTTCTTGTGAAGTAATCGGTGTGTAATAAGATGGATATTCATCTAATGCTTGAGTATCAAAATCTAAATCAACAAACATCTTTTTTTGTTCTTGAGCACTATCAAGATAAAACGAGCTCATTGTTACTAGATCTGCCTCAATATTAGTTCCTTCAGCCAATAACTTACCTCCTAATTCAGAAGTTCCAAAAGTCTGAAATAAATACTGTCCCTCATAACCATTTTTATCTAATGCATTTTTCATTGCCGTTACAGCTTCATCATCGGCATTTGAATAAATAACAACCTGATCATTTGATGAAGAACATCCAGTTAAAAGTGAAGTACAAAGTAACGAACTAACTACTAACCCCTTTAATAATTTCTTTTTCATTTTAATGTTTTCCTTTCTCTTCTTTGCTTACTAAAGTAACTAAATACTCCTTTAGCTAATAAATTAATTAATAAAATCAAGATTGATAAAACAAAGATTTCATTAAATTTAGCAAAATGCTGTAACTCTTTGATCTTTGTCGTCATCACCATCGTCCGCGCCCCAGCAATAAAGATAACCGCACTAACAGTGACCATAGCATTAATAAAATAATAACTAAATACTTCTAAAATTGATGAAATTGCATTAGGTGTAATAACTCTAATAACCGTTTTAAACCAGCTATCACCCATCAGTTTCGCAGTCGTTTCAAATGAACCATTCATCTTTGTCAATGAGTTTTTCATCATTAAATATGGCGATGAAAAGAAATGAACGATATTACACAAAATAATGATGATATAAGTATTTTGGAGCACTGTCCCAGAGAACATTAACAAGTATGCTATCCCTAATACCATACCAGGAATAGTATTAGTAGCTAGAGCAATACTTTCAATTATCTTTTTCAAAAATTTATTTAAAGTGCTCCGGGCACTAGCCAGCGCTGCTCCATATACGACAAGTGTTCCTAGTAATGCTGTAAAGATTGCAGTGATTAATGAATTTTTTATTACCCCTAGCAATGTTGCATCACTAAAAACATTAATAACATTTTGAAAAGTAAAACTAATTCGATATGGCCACTCTCCAACAAACGGCACAATTATAATTACTATAAAGACAGCAATAATAATTACATTAATCGTTATGCTCAGTGTCCCCCAAAACCAATCACGAAAACGATTCTGTTTGATTTCAATCGTAGAGATTTTATTATAACGAATATTATATTTTTCAAGCCGATGCAATAAAATAATACTGATGATTGAAGGAATCAGCATTGTCATTGCAACAACTGCCCCACCTGCAAAATTTGGAATACTTCCCAACATCTTATTGTAAAGTACACTAGCAACAACATCATACTTTCCACCCACCGATGCAGGAATCCCAAAATCTGTAAAACTTAGAAAGAATGACTGAATAAAGGCTGCAACCAAAGTTCCTAATAAAGGTCGAATCAAAGTAATCATTAATGTCCTAAATTCACTATCTTTCATTAATTTGGAAACAATAATAAATTTTTTATCAATGTAACTAATAGCGTTATTAATTAACATAAAAGCAATCGGAAAAGTATATATAACATACCCTAACATCAATCCCTTAAAACCATATATATCAAATAATTGAAAACCAAATAACTTTGTCCACAACCCTTGTTTTCCAAACGAATAGATAATTGCAAATCCATAAGTAATGGTCGGCAACAACATTGGCAGCATCGAAACATTATTAATTATCCTTTTCAACCCTTTAAACATATTCGTATAATTTAAAGTGTAAGCAACAATAAATGCCAGTATTACTGTTACTAGAGCACTCACTCCAGAAACAACAAAACTATTTTTTAAAGCATGCATAAATCCTGTTGTTTGATAAGTTTGTAAATAATTATTTAACGTTAAACCTCCATTATTATAGAAAGATTGTATTAACAGTGACCCAATTGGTAATAACAGAAATATCCCAAAAACAGCAATAACAATTATATAAATAAACTTGATTTCTCGATTTTTATTCATTTCTTTATACCACCGGACTAAACAAAGTCATAATATTTCTTCTTTTTATTTCCAGCTGATTTAAAATGAAGTCTTGAACAAAATCACAACTTGGATGATTAATAATTTCCTCTGGTTTACCAAACTGAGATATTTTTCCTTCATTAATAATCAAAACTTGATCTGATAATGTTAATGCTTCCTCTGGATCATGAGTAACAATAATAGTAGTTAAATTGTACTCCTTAGCAATAATCTTAATTCGCTCTTTAATAGATTCCTTGATTACTCCATCCAAAGCGCTTAACGGTTCATCTAAAAGAAGAATCTTAGGTTTCATTACCATTGTTCGAGCCAATGCAACCCGTTGTTTTTGTCCTCCTGATAATTGATCAATCTTTTTATCTAAATGCTTCTCCAATCCTAACAAGTGTATCAGCTCATCTACTTCTTCTTTAGTTGAAATATCCGGTTTGTTCTTTAAACCATACGTTATATTTTCATAGGCATTTAAATTAGGAAACAAAGCATAATCTTGAAAGACAATATTAAAGCCTCTTTTTTCCATTGGAACATAAGTTAAATCCTCATTTTCAAAAATAATTCGTCCACTATCAACCTCACTAATTCCTAAAATAAGATTTAATAAAGTAGTTTTCCCACTTCCTGAAGGTCCTAAAATTGAAACAATTTGCCCCTTAGGTATCTCCAAACTAAGATTATTTAAAATATTTATACCATCAAATGACTTAACGATCCTTTCTAGTTTTAACATTCTTTTTCCTCCTCGAACAACTGCATTATAGCTAACTAAATAAATTTCTATCTATTCTTTTTTCTTTAAAACTTGGTTAAGAAAGCGTTAATAAAAAGAGGTGGTAGATGTAGAAAAACTACATTCACAGCTCCTCTTTTTGATATCCACGATGTTTAATTAATCTACTATAGTGATCTAGTTTTTTAGTGTAATTATCATAATCACTGATAATCACACCCATATAGATCATATCGACTAATGCAATTTGAGCAGTTCGTGAAAAAATTGCATCTCCATACAAAAACTGATCATTACTTGTTGATAAAACAATATCACCATATCGAGTTAACATGGTATTTTCAAAATTAACAATAGCAATCGTTTGAGCTCCAGCATCTTTAGCAATCTTCAAGACTTCGACTGTATTTTTAGAATTTCCTGAATAAGATATTCCAATCGCTAAACTATCCCTTGTCAGATTACTTGCATCAATACTTTGGAGATAGTAATCACTATGACAAGTAACACTCTTTCCTAAATATATTAATTTAGTCATTAAATCATGAGCTACACCCATTGAATTCTCAACAGCATATATTGAAATATGCTGACTTTGATTAATTAAAGCTACGGTTTTTTGATAATTCACTAAAGAAAGAGATTTTAATGCATTTTCCAGCATCGATGTTGCTGTAGCTACAATTTTACCTGGAAGATCCATAATTTTATCATCGGCGTTTATTGAAAAACCATATAAAATATCTATACTATTTTCTTTATCATAATTTTTAGCTAACTCTAATTTAAATTGTTTGAAACTGTCATAGCCTATCGCTTTAACAAAACGCATTACAGTTGGCTGCGATACAGCAACTTCTTTGGCCAATAACGTCATTGATAAATCTTCTAGCTTTCCACAATAATTTAATATATAATCAGCTACCTTTTTTTCTGATGGACGTAAAATATTGTATATTGTTTTTATCCTAAAATTCACTTTGCTTAGCATATTCTCTCCTGTAGTATTTCTACTTTATTTTCTCTTTTTATTTATTTTTAGTATAAGCAATATTAAAAAAAGCTACTATCATGCTAGCTTTTTTTATCTAAAGAAAAAGTAATTTTTTTGTTAAGAAAAGAAAAAACCAGATTTTTATCTGGTTTTTAGATTACTAAGGAATAATTATTCCTCGCGGGTTATCAAGATTATATTCTTTAGCGAGCTTAGGAAAATGATTATCAAGGTATTTTTCTAATGCTGTATCATCCAAACCTTTAGTAAGAATGTCTTTTATTTTTAAGGGATCATTAATTGTAATTCCTTTACTTGATAATATCTCTATGATAGAAACAATATTTTTTAAACTATAAGCCTCAATCATTATTTTTTCATCATCTAAAATGATATCTAGATCCACATAATAATTAAGATGTTGTCCGACTGCTAAGGTACTACCATAAGTCCACCTTTTAATTATTAATTTTTCAAGATTAGACTCCACAATTCCTGGATTATATAAGCGTGAACACATCGATACGTTAATCTCTTTGATTTCATCGAATGTAATCTTTCTAATTTTATTATCAAGTCTTAAGATTAATTCTTCCCCAATCAAAAGATACTCCTCTTGTTGATCACCTAGCTGGTCAACATACACATTTAATCGAACACGTTCACTTTCCTCATAATTAATAACTCGACTAATTTTGTTCAGAACATCGCGTTTCATTATTATCCCCCCTTTACACTTTTATTAAACACTATGGTCTAAAACAATAGTCAAGAAATTCTATTCAAATATTTATTAATTCAATAAATACTAATTTTATAAAACGCTATTTAGTATCGAATATATATACTCCATAGATTCTTTTAATTAATGTTTTCTTTTCATCGAAACTAGAATTGCTAGACTAGGTACTAAGACCAATCTATATATAATAATATCATCACCTGTAGCAATTAATCTTTTGATCGTTGAAATAGCATTTTTAGCAGGATCTATCGTTTTTAGCATAAGTAAACCAAATTGGGAAAGCTATGGCAAAATAATCTGGGTGTTTTAAAATCATTTCCATTGTCATATAATTACCATTTGAACAGCCTCAAATAATAATTCACTAACATGCTCCAAATAACTCATCAGCATAAATAGAATTACCAACTTGATAATTATTATTGCCTCCATCCTCATTGTTGAACTTTGTAGCACTAAAATATATTATATAGATAAAAAAATCCTTTGAGATATAAATCCCAAAGGAAATATTATTAAATTCCAAATAATAAATCTAAATATGTTGGCATTGGCCAATATTCAGCATCAATAGATTCTTCAAGCTGATCAACTGTTTCTCTCAATGCTTGCATCATTGCAAAAACATCATCGCGCCATGCAACTGCCTGTTCAAAAATTTCTTCTTCAGAAGCTTGAGCTGCAGCAATATTAGTTTCTAAAGTTGTCATTTGTTCTTTCATTGTCTTCACTAATTTAGCTAAAGCATTAGCATCATCAACTAAGAAATCAACATCTAAACCTGCTTCCTTAGCAGCAATCACTTCAGAAGATACTTTTGATAAATAATCACAAACTGCTGGATAAATTTGAGATTTGGCCATTTTTAACGCTGTTAACCCCTCAACCTGAATAGTTTTAATATAGTTTTCTAGTAATATCTCATAACGAGATCCTAATTCAACTCTACTATAAACCCCTAAACGATCTAACATCTCTAAATTCTTTTCTTCTTTCAAACATTTTAAAGCATCAACAGTATTTTTATTATTAGGAAGTCCACGTTTTGCTGCTTCTTCTTCCCATTCTGCTGAATATCCATCGCCATTAAAAATAATTCGTTTATGAGCTAAAACAAATTCTTTAACTACATCATCAAATGATTTGCCTGATTCAATTTCATCAGCCATTTTTTCCATTGCGTCAGCTAAAATTGCATTTAAAATAGTATTTGGTCCAGCAACAGATTGGCTTGAACCAACTGCTCTAAATTCAAACTTATTTCCAGTAAACGCAAATGGTGATGTACGATTACGGTCTGTATTGTCTTTTGAGAAAGTTGGTACTACTGATACTCCAGTGGCAAAACGTGCCGCATCAGATTTGCTAGTTTTCTTACCTTCACAAATTTCTGCTAAAAGAGCATCTAACTCTTCCCCTAAGAACATAGAAATAATTGCAGGTGGTGCTTCATTTGCTCCTAAACGGTGATCGTTTCCAGCACTGGCAATACTCATCCGTAATAAATCAGCATAATCATCAACAGCTTTAATCGTACATGCAAGCGTTGCAATAAATGGTTTATTTTCAGCAGGATTAGCACCTGGATTGAATAAATTAATACCTGTATTAGTAATGACTGACCAGTTATCATGTTTACCAGAACCATTTACCCCAGCAAATGGCTTTTCATGTAATAAGCAGCGTAAACCATGCTTTTTAGCAATATCTTGCATAATTTGCATTAATAAATGGTTATTATCAGTAGTAATATTTACTTTTGAATATACGCATGCTACTTCATGTTGTGCCGGTGCAACTTCATTATGTTTTGTTTTTGAAGGAATTCCATATTTCCATAATTCATGATCTAAATCTTTCATAAAGGCAGACACTTTACGTTTAAGACTACCAAAGTAATGATCTTCTAATTCTTGTCCTTTCGGCGCCATTGCCCCAAATAGAGTACGTCCAGTTAACTTTAAATCCATTCTTTCTTGGTAATATTTATCATCAACTAAGAAATATTCTTGTTCAGCCCCAACAGATGCAGTAACTTTAGTAATTCCTTTTTCACCAAGCAAAGGCAATAATCGACATGCAGCTTTAGATAATGCATCACAAGATCGTAACAACGGTGTCTTTTTATCTAATGCTTCTCCAGTATATGAACAAAACAAAGTTGGAATATATAAAGATCCATCTTTAACAAATGCCGGTGATGTACAATCCCATGCAGTATAGCCTCTCGCTTCAAATGTTGCCCGTAATCCTCCAGACGGGAAAGACGATGCATCAGGTTCACCTTTTCTTAATGTTTTTCCACTAAATTCTAATACTGCTTTACAACCGTCAGGTTCCAAAAAAGCATCATGTTTTTCAGCTGTCAAACCAGTCATTGGCATAAACCAATGGGTAAAATGTGTTGCACCATTTTCTAATGCCCAGATTTTCATTGCATTAGCAATTACTGTTGCGCATTCTTTAGATAATTCTTCACCATTATCTAAAGACTCATGGAATGCCTTGTAAATAGATTTAGGAATCCGTTCTTTCATTACATCATCACTAAATGCCAAGCATCCGTAATCTTCTAATAACTTATTCATTTCCATTCTAAGTTCCCCCTTGTTAGTTTCTAAACAACACATAACCATACACTTAATATATGTTTATATGCCGTTATTATACAGTTACTTTATTTAGGTGTCAATATCTATATGATATTTTTTTATCATTTTGTTAATTCTTTATTAAAATGATAAATTATTTATAACTGTTTACTTAAAGATACTTATTACAACTAAGTAATATTCCATTTTTACAAAAGAAAAAGATGCTTATTCAGCATCCATATTTGCTTTTTTAGCTTCTTCTTTCAAAGCTCTTTTGCGTTTCTTTTCATATGATCTATGAGTAGCTGCATATTCAGTACATTGCACATGAATTCTTTTATTAGCAGCTACAATCGCTTCAATAAATCCCATTCTATCTTTTGGTGTTACAACAAATCTTTTTTTATTTTCAGCATAAATTTCTAATGCCCGTGGACTAGTTATAAGTTTTGTCATCTTTGGTACAGGATCACAAATTGTTTCACATGTCATAATATTAATTTCTTTATCTTTACCAACACGGCGATTAATTATCAATGTTCTACGATTAATTGTATATTTATATGGTCGCCATAAAGAAAAATATGCAATAATTAATAATCCACAAATAGCACACACTATCGCAGGTACCATTTGTCCAATTATAAATAAATAAACTACATATACCATATAAAAGATTTCAAAGTATAGTATTGCGGGATTCAATTTAATTTTAAACTCTTTTTCTTTCATAATAACCTCTCTTTTTCCTCAACTTCATCATTATAACGTATCTTAAATACTATAACAATTATAAATTATCAATCATTGATAACTTATAGTTACTATATTATTAAATAAAGAAAGACGGGAAACCCGTCTTTCGATTATCAAACAAGTTTGTTGAATTATTCTGCAGCTTCTGCAGCTTGTTTGTTTTGATATCTTTCATAAGCAATTAAGAATGGTACGTATACTAAGATAGATACTACGATTGCAATTGCTTGAGATACAGCACCCATGATATTAGCTCCTGTAGTTAA
>NZ_JAHOCB010000047.1:0-23678 GCF_019125875.1 Erysipelatoclostridium sp. MSK.23.31
AAATATAAGAAAACTGGAGCAGGATATATTTCCCCTCCAGTTTTAGTATAGAGCCTTTTTCGTTCAACTGTTAGATGATATTTGTTTAAAAGCGGTTTGATTGTTTTAATACAGCGAGCAACACTGGATTCACTCATATAACAATTTTCTGATAACTCTAATAAGTGACATGATGGGTGATTAAGCAGATATTGTAAAATTATATTGGTAGACTTTGATTGTTCGGATATTTTAATATCATTTATAAGCATATGGGCATTTTCGCTTAATAAAGTTAATTGATAGCCATTTTTGGATGAAGAAATATGAAAATCCTCAATATTTTTATTAATTTGAAAAATATCGTTTCTAAGTGTTCTAGGACTAATATCTAGTAATCTTGATAGCGTATTAGCACTTAGTGGAACGGTATTTTTTTGTAATAGACGAATAATTAAAAATTGTCTAGAGGTAAGTTCAAGCAAAATAATCACTCCTTTATCATATTATAACAAACTTCTTGATAGAAATCTTAAAATTGTGATTCAGCTTTTGCCATGATCGTGGCAAAAGCTGGTTTGGAAGCAAAAGTTATTTGACATACAATAAGAGAGCAAGGAGGAGTTAGAAAATGAATCAGTATTATCCACATTTATTTCAACCATTAAGAGTTAATACAATGATGTTGAAAAATAGAATTATTGCATCAACGATGGGGATTCCCAAGAGCCATGAATTATTATCTACGACTCACTATGGAAATGTTAGTATTATAGATAAGTCTGTAGGTGGAGCAGCAATGACTTTTGTATCAATTGAATCTGCGGCTAATGACAATGGTGAATTTCCAAAACATGATCGCGATGGTATTCGTGAATCTATTTCAGTAGCCCGTCAGTATGGGGCTAAGGTTGGAACTTGGTGTGTACCACGACTAAAACAAGATGCAGCTAATGATATTCGAGCTCATTATGATGGTAAGCAGGTTTTAGCACCATCACCATATTTAACAAGAAGTGGCGCTCGTGCAGTTGAATTAACGCTTGAAGATATTCAGGAAATTATGAAACAGGCAAGAAATGATGCATTGGCAATCAAACGATTTGGTTTTGATTTTATCTATTTGTACGTTGGATATGAAGAATTAACAACCCAGTTTTTATCTCCAGTATTTAATAAAAGAACAGATGAATATGGGGGTTCGCTAGAAAATCGTATGCGCTTTACAATAGAGCACGTTAAAACGATTCGTAATGCTGTTGGCACAGACTTTCCAATTGTTATATTGTTAGGAGCGAGTGATTATTTAAAAGGGTCTTACCAATTTGAAGAAATGTTGGAATTATTAAAAAGAATCGAAGATGATGTTGATTTGATCAATGTATCAGCTGGGATGGATATGATTCCAGGATATTTTCCAGAAGATCAAATAATAGAGCCTGAATTAGGATTGGAAGCTTGGTATAGTGTTAATGGGAAACATTGTCAAAGTATTTTTGAACCGCATCTAACTAATGTTCATTGGGCAAAATTAGTTAAACAAAACTTTCCTAATAAACTAGTCGGTGTAATTGGTTCAATAATGACGCCAAAAGAAGCTGAGCAATTATTACAAGAAGGTGTAGTTGATATTATTTCAATGGGTAGACCTCTAGTCGCAGATCCATTTTTACCACGAAAGGCAATGCAGGGGCAAAGCGATGATATTGTACCATGTATTCGCTGTTTACAATGCTATCATAGTGCTACAGAACATACAAATGTACAATGCTCTGTAAACCCTCGATATCGTCGGGAACATCGGGTACCATTAAAGTTAGAAAAAAGTGAGATTATTAAAAAAGTGATTGTCGTTGGTGGTGGTCCTGCTGGTTGTAAAGCTGCAATAACTGCACATGATCGGGGACATCAAGTTATTTTGATTGAACAACGTGATAAATTGGGGGGACAATTAAATTTGGCCCAACATGAAATGCATAAACAGGAATTAAAAGCATATCGAGATTATCTAGAAAACCAAATTAACAAGCGAGATATTCAAGTTATGTATAAAACGACCGCTACTAAAAATTTATTAGAGCAACTAAATGGTGATGTGGTGCTTGTTGCCATTGGAGCTTCACCAATTCGCCTCCATTTCCCAGGGGAACAATTAGAATATGTTGATTATTTTGAAAACGTTTATCCTAAATTGGATTCTTTAAAAGATAATGTTTGTATTGTCGGCGGAGGACAAGTTGGAATAGAGTTAGCAGTAGAGTTATTAGAACGTGGAAAATTAGTAACAGTAATAGAAATGACTGACCAAATAGCTAGTCAAGGGCATATTTTATATCGAGCAGGATTAAGGCGTTTGTTAAAACGATTTGAAAAACAGTTGACCATTTTAATAAATAGTCAATGCTTAGAATTTAGTGAAAGCGGAGTTAAAATAATAAATAAAAATGGCGAATCTATTATTAAATGTGATAATGCCATAATTGCTGTTGGAATGAAACCAAATCGTGAGGAAGCTTTTAAATTGTATGGAATAGCTGATGAAACGATGATGTTTGGTGATTGTGAAAAGTTAGGACAAGTAGTTGGAGCAACTAATGATGCGTATTTTATTGCAGCAAATATATAGGAGGAAAATAAAATGAAAAAATTACAAGATAAACTTATTGAAGTGGGCAATAAGTTAGCAACACAAAGGCATTTGCAATCGATTAGTTTTGGATTAATGGCAATAATGCCATTAACGATTTTTGGGAGTATTTTCCAGCTTATTTCAGCATTACCAGATATATTTCCATTCATACCTAGTTATAGTGAGACGATAAAGGATGCAATTTTATTCCCGTATAATATGGTTTTCGGTTTATTTGGAGTCATTGCAGTATGCGCTATCGCTTATTACCATGCACGAACATATAAACTTGATTTATTACAAGCGCCGATTGTATCGCTGTTATCATTTATTGTTTTGGCAGCACCAATTGTTGATAATAATATGGATGCAACTTATCTAGGATCACAAGGAATCTTTTTAGCAATTTTTGTTGCTTTGGTAACCGTGGAAATCATGCAATTACTAAAGAGACGTAATATTCAAATTAAATTACCTGATAGTGTTCCTCCAGCAGTAGCTGCTTCATTTGATGCGATTATTCCGATGTGCTTGATCGTTGCTGGTTTCTATGGATTATCTTTACTTTGTCAAAATTTTACAGGGATGCTATTACCATCTTGGATAATGAGTTTATTAACACCGGCGATTCAAGGTTCTGAATCATTATGGTTCTGTATGTTGATGGCATTTATTATTGCATTTTTACAATTCTTGGGAGTACATGGGTTTAATGTTGTATCTGGAATAATTCTTCCGTTATTGATTGCCAATACAGGTGCTAATGCTGCTGCTTATGCAGCCGGAGAAACTGCTACAAAAATATTCACTTTACCAATGTTCCAAATGTCTGGAGTATTTTGTTACATAATTCCTCTATTATTCTTAAAATGTAAAAGTGAGCGATTAAGATCAATGGGGAAAATATCGATTGTTCCAGCAATTTTTAATATTGCGGAACCAATTCAATATGGAGCTCCAATTATGTTTAATCCAATTTTAGGAATTCCATGGATTGCTTTTTACACAATCAATATGGGAATAATTTGGTGCTGTATGAATTTTGGCATTATGGGTAAAGCTGTAATTGCTGCTAGTTCTAATATTCCGATGCCGTTTTTCCAATACTTGTGTACTTTAGATTGGCGTGCGGTGCTTATCTTTGTTGTAATGTTCATTGTATCTGGCCTTATTTGGTATCCATTCATCAAAGTATACGATAAGAAATGTCTTGATGAAGAAAATAATTTGCAGGCTGAATAATGAAGCGGATATATATCTTTTGTGCACAGGGAGTTTCAACAAGTATTTTAGTTAATTGTATGAAAAGGTATATTAGTCAAGAGGGGTATAATTATGAAGTATATGCTTATCCAATCTTAAAAATTAATGAATTGGGGAAATATGCTGATTATATTTTTATTGCTCCTCAAATAAAACATGATTTGTATCGAGTTAAGGAATTATTGCCAGAAAAACCGATCGAAGTAATTGATCCATTCGTTTATGGTCAGATGAATGGTCAAGAATTAGTAGTTCAAATAGTTGAAAAACTTGGAAAATAATAAAGATGTCTGCTTTTTTATAATAAAGCAGGCATCTTTATTTTTAATCAAATGTCACATATTGGTTTTTTAATGGAGGGACTACATCGAGGTGCTCCACTGTTAATATAGGAACATTCATTTGATATTCCGGATCATAATCAACTGTAATTTTTCCTTCAACAACGATCCATTCTTCAGGAATCAATTTATTTGCTAGCCTACTAATACAGACAAGCCCAATCAATGAGGTATCTTCTTCACAGCATACCATAGCTTGACGCCCTAGGACAAAACCATCTTCAATGACACGATCTAGACCGATAAACTTACCTTTAATTTTGACTGTTTTACCATTATATTTATCAGGATGATCCATAGCGTCCATACAAAAGATTCCAAAATCATGATCTTGTATATCTAAATGTTCTTTATTAATATCAAATGGTAATTCTTCTTCAGGATTCATTGTATCTATAGTGCCGTTAGCTAATTCATAAATGATTTGAGCATTACTGTTAATCGCTTTAATATTATTTCTTAACATGGATTTTTTAATATTTGGATCGTAGCGATTAAAAATAACAAGATCACTAAAGACAACCTGACTATATACAAGAGAACGCATATTATTTAAATACATTGAAAAAGTAGTAGTATCAAAAGTTGTTAATACTTGGACCACTTTCCAGTTTTCAGGAATCGTTTCTTTTACAAAAATATTCAGGTCCATCATTCCATTAGCTTCAATCATGATTTGAGTAGGACGATATTCTAATTCTAAATGTTTTAGATCATAGGTGGTAAAATTTTCAAAATCTAATGTTACCAATGAAGTATTAGATTTTTTTAAATAAATATCATTATAGGCAACTTCACCTTCTTCAAAACTAATTAATAAGGTGTCTTCTTCACTATAAAAATCAGGATTCATTAAAGTATCATTAATAAATGAGGTTTTACCACTATCTAGAAAGCCTGCGAAAATATATACTCTTGTTTCCATTAAGCGACCTCATCGAATAATCTATCTAATTTTATTTTATCTAATTTTTCGCCAATGACACAAATTCGACCTGTAAAGTCAGGTTTTCCTATACGAATTTCATATTCTCCAGGGACTAAATCAAAATACCACCAATCACCTTCAATACTATCGACATATCCTTTAGCTCTTAAAATATTTCCATAGGCGGAACTGTCACTTAGTTCTTTTAAGATTTTTTCTAATTGAGATTTAGAATATTTTTTAGGTGTCTGTTTACCCCAACTGGTGAAAACTTCATCAGCATGATGGTGCTCATGACCACACTCACAATTATGATCATGATGATGTTCGTGATTATGATGATGTTCGTGATTATGATGATGTTCATGATCGTGGTGATGATCATGATGATGGGCACATATAGGACAAATATCTAATTGTTCCAACAATTCATCACGAAGATTATCACTATTACTAAAGGCATTAATTAGTATTTCTTTGGTAAGCTGATCCCATGGGGTTGTAATGACATTAGCTTGATTATTATGTTCTTTAATAATTTTTAAACACTCATCTAGCTGAAATTCTGTTATATCTTGAGTTCGGCTTAAAATAATAAGTGAGGCGTACTCGATTTGATTATTAAAAAACTCTCCAAAATTCTTTGTGTATAATCGACATTTTTTAGCATCGATAACAGCAATATAATTATCAAGTTCTAATTCATGACTATGTACATCACTAACAGCTTTAAT
Organism: Erysipelatoclostridium sp. MSK.23.31; assembly: GCF_019125875.1. Classification (NCBI taxonomy): domain Bacteria; kingdom Bacillati; phylum Bacillota; class Erysipelotrichia; order Erysipelotrichales; family Coprobacillaceae; genus Thomasclavelia; species Erysipelatoclostridium sp. MSK.23.31. The sequence continues at coordinate 5,875 of NZ_JAHOCB010000047.1, forward strand.
TACATCTGACAATTTTCCAACACCAGAAGGTTCGATGATAATTCGATCAGGATGATATGTTTCTAATACTTCTTTTAATGAAGCTTCAAAGTCACCAACTAGACTGCAACAAATACACCCTGAATTAATTTCAGTTACTTCAATTCCAGCATTATTCATAAAAGTTCCATCAATTCCAATTTCACCAAATTCATTTTCAATTAAGACAATTTGTTCTCCTGGATATACATCACTAATTAATTTTTTTATGAATGTAGTTTTACCAGCTCCAAGGAAACCAGATATAATATCTACTTTTGTCATATAGTTCATCTCCTTTTTGTCTTTATATTATAACATCATGTATTTTATGGTTCAAATATTGTAGCCTATAGAATTATGTCCTTTTTTTTCTTAATAAGACAAGAAACTATTTTAATTGGCAATTATCTAATAAAAATGATATTCTTTATAAAGAGAGTGAATGGAATCTTTTAGAGAAATAATTTTCAAATTATAAAGGGGGAAAAATAATGCCAACAGGAGTCATTATTAATAGTTTATCAATTGTATTAGGGGGAATATTTGGTGCATTATTAGGTCATAAATTAAGTCATAGACTTAAGACAGAAATAACCTTGATTTTTGGGATTTGTGCTATGGCTATGGGAATCAATGCAATTGGATTAATGGAAAATATGCCGGCAGTAATCTTTTCAATAATTATTGGAACTATTGTGGGATTATCACTGCACTTTAGTGATTGGATCAATAAGGGAGCAATTTTAATGCAAAAGCCAATTGCCAAAATATTTAAAAATAATGGTAGTGATTTAAGTTCGGAAGAGTTTCAATCTACTTTAATTACTATTATTGTGTTATTTTGTGCTAGTGGAACAGGAATTTATGGCTCCTTAACTTCAGGAATGACGGGTGATAATGGAGTTTTGATTTCTAAATCAATTCTTGATTTTTTTACTGCTGCGATTTTTGCTTGTAATTTAGGGTATGTGGTATCTGTAATTGCCATTCCGCAGTTTGTAATCTTTTTTATTTTATTTTTATCAGCAAAGTTTATTTTTCCATTGACTACACCAGCAATGATCAATGATTTTAAAGCTTGTGGTGGCTTTTTAATGATTGCTACAGGATTTAGAATGATCAAGGTTAAAGAATTTCCAATTGCGGATATGATTCCTGCAATGGTTATTGTTATGCCAATTAGCTGGTTATGGGTCAATTATATTATGACGGTTATATAAAAGTATTGTGATTGTACTAAAAGTACAAAAATCACAGTATTTTTTTTATTTTCTTAGTACTTTGTTTCCAGAATATTATAAATATATTTAAATAATAAATAGTTATGTTATAACAAGGAAAAGGAGGCAAAATCAATGAATTTTGGAATTATTGGATTTGGGAATATTGCAAGAAAATTTGTTAAAAGTATTGAATACACTGACGAAGGAAAGGTTTATGCAATTGCATCTCATTCCTTAACAAGTGATGATGAATATGTAAAGGCTCACCCAGAAGTTAAAATATATCAAGATTATGACGAATTATTACAGGATCGAGAACTTGATGCTGTATACATTGCCTTACCTCATAAATATCATAAGGAATGGATCTTAAAAGCACTTGATAATCATATTGCGGTATTATCAGAAAAACCAATGGTATTGACAGTTGCAGATATTGAGGAGATTAAAACAAAAGTATATACGGAAAAAGGATATTGCTTAGAAGCATTAAAGACTAAATTTAATATTGGTTTAGAACATTTAAAACAGGATTTATCATTGATTGGTAAAATCAAACAAATTGAAGCTAATTTTTGTTTTGATGCTACTGCTCACCAAACTACCTCATATTTATTTAACGTTGATCAAGGTGGGGCACTGAATGACGTAGGAAGTTATTTGCTTGGTTTTGTATTAGCTTTGGTGGATTCAGATATAAAGAATGTTAATTCACAGATTGATATTGTTGGTGGAGTTGAATGGTATTTTAAAGCAAAAATTAATTTTAATAATGAATGTACTGCGATTGTGGAAGGGGCAATTGATCGTAATAAAGAGCGTTTAGCAATTATCGAAGGTGAATTTGGAAAAATAGAGATTCCAATGTTTAATCGTATTATTGATTATAAAATCATAAAAAATGATGGTACTGTGGTTGAACGCAATTATCCAATTATTGGAGATGATATGACTATGGAGATTCAGTGCTTTATTGATGATGTACGAGCTCATAAAACTGAGAGTGCACTTCATAGTTTGGAAGATACAAAAAGGATATTGGAATTAACAGAAATAATTAGGGAGGCAAATTAAATGAAATTAGGTATTTTAGGAACAGGGATGATTGTTAAAGACTTATTAACAACTATAAATAAGTTAAAGATTGAATCAATTTCGATTTTAGGGACTGAACAAACTAAGAAAGAGACTACTATTCTCGCTAAGCAATATCATCTAGATCATTGTTATTATGACTATGATGAAATGTTGCGAAGTGAAATCGATACAGTGTATGTTGCCTTGCCAAATCATTTACATTTTAGTTTTGCTAAAAAAGCTTTATTAAAAGGTAAGCATGTAATAATGGAAAAACCTATTACTTCAAATGTTAAGGAATTGGAAGAATTAAAAGAAATTGCTCAAGAAAACGATCTAATTATTTTAGAAGCAGTTAATATCCATTATTTACCTGCTTTTAAAAAATTGAAAGAAGATATAAAGAGAATTGGAAATATTAAAATCATGAATTTTAATTATAGTCAATATTCTTCACGATATGATGCTTTTAAACAAGGAACAATTTTACCGGCATTTGATTATCATAAATCAGGTGGAGCTTTGATGGATATCAATGTTTATAATGTTAATGCAATAATAAGTTTATTTGGTCAACCAGTAAGTATTGGGTATATGGCAAATATTGAGAATCAAATTGATACAAGTGGTATTCTAATGTACGATTATGGTTCGTTTAAGGGGATAAGTATAGGGGCTAAAGATTGCAAAGCACCGATTATTTCAACGATTCAAGGTGATAAAGGGGTTATTAAAATTGATAAACCTGTTAATCAGATGACCGGATATCAAATTATTTTTAACGATGGCACTGAAGAAATTTATCGAGTTGATGATTGTGAACATCGCTTATATTATGAATTTATTGAATTTATTAGAATCATTGATAATAATGATTATGATTTTGCTAAAAAGATGCTGGAATTAAGTTTAATAGTAGCTAAAGTCATGAATGAGGCAAGAAATCAAGAAAAAATAGTATTTACAAATGATAATTAAAGGAGAAGACAAATGGAATTTAAAAGCTTGATGCATGTATCTTTTTTCACTGATCAAATGGATGTGATGAGAGACTTTTATGAAAATAAGTTAGGATTAAAAGTTAAAATTGTAACAAGGGCGGGACTTTATAAAGGACTAAATCGTGGTAAATATAGTGAAGTAGCTGAAGTTGATCCAAACAGAATTATCATTGTTTATATTGAAATTGCCCCTGGACAGTTTATTGAACTATTTCCAAAGGATGAAGGACAAGCGCCACATGATGAGTGGAACCAGAGGCTGGGGTATTCACACTTTGCGTTATTGGTTGAGGATATAGAAAAAACTTATCGAGAACTAGTTGAATGTGGAGTTGCAATAGATACACCTATTTCTAAAGGTCCATCACATACCTATCAAATGTGGGTGCATGATCCTGATGGTAATAAATTTGAAATTATGCAGTATACTGATAAGTCATTTCAAGTAGTGGGGCACATTGAAGAAGAGATATCTGAAGATTAATAGTAGGTATAGTTTGGTAACAAACTATACCTTGTTTTTATTTATGAAGAAATAATAATGAGAGAAGGAATTGATTAGTATTTTGCTTTAGTTATGTTATACTGTTGCTAGGTGATAAAATGAAATGTTTAATAGAGAAGAAATGTGGTAGCTGTAAATACATTAATACTGATTACCAGAGACAATTAAAGATTAAAACAGATTATTGTAAGAAGCTGTTAAAAGATAATAAATTAGACATGTATGAAGTCAAGGATACTATTGGAATGGGGCATCCTTATGAATACCGTAATAAAATAATTGTTGCTTTTAATCATAGATATGAATTTGGCTTTTATGAAGAGGATAGTCATAAGATTATTCCTTATGATCGTTGTCTTCTTCATGAAGAACTCAGTGATATGATTATTAAGAAGATTCAAAGCTTATTAAAACGATATCGAGTTAGTATTTATGATGAAAATCGTAATCGCGGATTATTGCGTCATGTATTAATTCGACGTGCTCTTGTTACTGATCAGACAATGGTAGTACTAGTTTGCAATGATAATGTATTTAAAGGATCCAAAAATTTTTGTAATGAGTTGATTAAAAATTTTCCAAGTATTAAGACGGTTGTATTAAATGTAAATAAACGTAAAACGAGTGTGGTTTTAGGTAATGAAGAAAAGATTCTTTATGGTAAGGGATTTATAGTTGATGAATTGTGTGGTTTGAAGTTTAAGATTTCGCCAAAATCATTTTATCAAATTAATCATCAACAGTGTGAATTACTGTATTCTAAAGCTCTAGATTTATTGAATTTAACAGGTCAAGAAAGAATTATAGATGCTTATTGTGGAATTGGGACAATTGGAATGATTGTAGCTAATAGAACTAAGGAAGTTACTGGTGTGGAATTAAATAAAGATGCAGTTAAAGATGCCATCAATAATGCTAAAATGAATAAGATTGAAAATATTAAATTTATTAATGATGATGCTTCTGCTTTTATGATTAAATTAGCTAAACAGAAGCAAAAAGTTGATTGTGTAATTATGGATCCCCCACGCAGTGGCAGTACGCAGGAATTTATGGATGCTGTAAAAATCTTGAATCCTAAACAAGTTGTTTATATTTCTTGTGATCCAAGTACTCAGGTAAGGGACATCAAGTATTTTGCAAAAATTGGCTATCGTGGTGAGGTAATGTATCCGGTTGACATGTTCCCTCATACTAGCCATGTTGAGACAATCGTACTGCTATCAAAAATATAAAAGTTTAGAGCGTAATTTAGTTGCGCTTTTTTTTATTAAATAATGAAAATAAGTGAGAATATAAAAAATCTTTATTTTAATAGATATGAAGATTATTCTTTTATTAGGATTAATTATTAGATTAAGAAGGATTGTGATGATTTATAATATTGCAAATAAAATGATTAAATATGCTAATGGAAATAACTATAACATTAAACATTTCTTAAAAGTGCATGCTTATGCTAAAACATTGGTGAATTAGTAAAACTGAATCAGCAAGACTTAAAAGCTCTTGAAACAGCAGCAATTATTCCGTTGAAGATATAAGAAATTTTATGGAAAAAATATTTAAAACAAAAACGGGTATTGAATTATTAAAATCGATACATCAAGTATAAGCATAGTAATTACAAAAGAATAGAAGATAAAAATTTATGACGTCAGTAATACAACAAGCAATGGTATTTATTTTGATTATCTTTTTAGCATGTTTTATAAAATTAAGAGGATATATTAAAGAAAGTGATTCGTATGTTCTTGCTTTACTTATAACAAACATTACATGTCCATGGACATTGCTTGCGGGAACCGTGAGATTCGATTGACATCAAATATCATGCTTTTTATTATTCTAGAAATTTTAAATAATATAATTATGGCGGTTGTTGGCTATCATGTTAAATTAAGAGATTCCAAAACAATGAAAGGTGTCTCTATGTTAAATGCTTCTGTATATAACATTGGAAGGTTTGTTTTGCCGTTTATTCAAGCGATAATGCCATCTTTGACAGTAACTTATTTAAGTACTTTTAATATTGGAGCAATCTTTATGGTGCTGGTAGCATCTATGTGATAAGTGACTATGTTGTAAATGGAGAAAATCATTTTAGAATCAAATCTTTTTAAAACATTGTTTTCATCAATAGCTTTAGATATTTATTTGATTGACTTTATTCTAATGATTATGAGGATAGAAATTCCAAATTCAAAAAAGGCATATTTACTCTCACTGGTATTTTGATAATTAGATACATTGGAGCTGTTTTACTTAGTCTCTTTACCTATGTGTTTGTGCTTTTACTTTTAATAAGCAAAATATTGTAAATAGTTTTATTTTTTGAAAGCCCTTGCAAAAAATAAATTATATGATAAAATATAAGTGTCAATTAAATATGGCTTGTTACCCGGGAAAAACAAGGGGCAATACCAAAAAAGAATTTAGCTTCTTTTTGGTATTGCCCTTTTTATATTGGCAAATTAGAGAGGAAGAGAGGTAAGAAAATGATCAGGTTTCCAAAAGATTTCTTATGGGGAGGTGCTACAGCCTGTTTTCAATATGAAGGTGGATATAAAGAAAAAGGAAGAGGCTTATCGAGTCATGATTTTGAAACTGCTGGTGACATAGATAAAGAAAGACAAATTACTTTAAAATTAAATAACGGAACGAGGGGGAGTATTGATTATCGAGACTCAATTCCCGATGGAGCTATACCGTATATTTATGATGATATATATTATCCGAGCCATCAAGCGACTGATTTCTATCATCATTGGAAAGAAGATATTGCTTTGTTTGCAGAAATGGGATTTAAAGTTTATCGTTTTTCTATTTCATGGAGTCGAATTTTTCCAAATGGTGATGAAGAAAAAGCAAATGAAGATGGTTTGAAATTTTATGAAATGATAATTGATGAACTTTTAAAATATAATATCGAACCAATGATTACAATTTGTCATGATGAAGTACCCTTTCATTTATGTGAATTATATGATGGTTGGGCGGGGCGAGAAACGATTGGATGCTATGTAAATTATGCAACAACACTATTTAACCGATTTAAAGATAAAGTAAGATATTGGATTACTTTTAATGAAATAAATAATTTAGGTGGGTACGCTCAAATGGGAACCCATAGACAAGATAGTCAGACGAGATATCAAGCAGTTCATCATATGTTTGTAGCAAGTGCTAAAGCAATTAGTCAGGGAAAGAAAATTATGGGAGACATAAAATTCGGCGCAATGTTTGCATTAAGCGAAATTTATCCAGCTACATGTAATCCTGAAGATGTTTTTGCCACTTATTGTAAGCGACGTGAAGCATTATTTTTCGTTGATGTAATGGCTCGCGGGTCATATCCAAATTATACAAAAGATATTTTTAATAAGAAAGATGTCAAATTGAAAGTAAGTGAGGAAGATCGAAACTTGATTAAAAAACATACTTTAGATTTTATTTCATTTAGTTATTATCGTTCTTCAATTGTTAGTGCTGGTTCTAAAGTTGATCATATGGGTGGGGAACCCAATCCGTATTTAAAAAAGACCCAATGGGGTGCAGGAATAGATCCATTAGGTATACGCTATTGTTTAAATGAAATTTATGATCGTTATCAAAAACCATTATTTGTTATTGAAAATGGAATGGGAGCAGTAGATATTTTAGAAAATGGAAAAATTCATGATTATTACAGAATAAAATATGTGGCTGAACATTTAAAACAATTGAGAGATGCTATTGTCATTGATAAAGTACCATGTTTTGGATACACTATGTGGGGATGTACAGATCTAATATCTTTAGCTAGTGGACAAATGAAGAAACGCTATGGTTTTATATATGTTGATATGAATGATTATGGACAAGGATCATTACAGCGTTATAGAAAAGATTCATTTTATTGGTATAAGAAGGTAATTAAAACAAACGGGTCTGATTTAACATTTTAATAAATGTAGAGGATTAGATATGAAAAATAAATACTATAGAATTAATAAAATCTTAAATAATAATGCCATTGAAATATTAGAAAATGGAACAGAAATAATTATTATTGGTAATGGCGTAGGATTTAATCATAAAGTTAATGATTATATAACAATGAAAGAAAATTACAAGCTTTATACGTTACAAAATAATTTATTGAAAATTCAATTTAAAGCCTTACTGAATGAAATTCCATTTAAATGTATTGAATTGACCCAAGAAATTATAGATATGGCAAAAACTGATTTAAATAGAAATTTTAATCAAGGATTATTAGTATCGCTATCAGACCATATTAACTTTGTTTCCAAAAATTATCTAAAGGGTTATGGTAGTTATAGTTTAGTTAGTGAAGAAATAAAAAGATTCTATCATGAAGAATATGAAGTCGGCCTTAAAGCATTAGATTTGATTAATAGATATTATCAAATAAATTTAAATAAAAAAGAGGCAAGTGCTATAGCATTTCACTTAATTAATGCTGAGTTTAATAATAATGTAAGCAAAACAACGAGTATTTTAAAGAGCATAGATGATATTTTAAATATAATTGAAGCTAATCTTGGTCTTGAACTACCGGAAGATTCACTGTATTACTCTAGGCTAGTGATTCATCTTAAATTTTTTATGCAGCGGGTGATAAAGGGTGAAAGTGATGATGAGAATTTTGAAAAATTAATAATAAGTGCTAAGTCAGATATTAATAAAAAAATAGGTATTACGTTAGATTCAATCGAAAGATATTTAAATGAAGAATTTGATTATGTACTATCAGAGGCGGAACGATTTTATTTATTAGTACATATTTCAAGAATAATATAGAGGAGAATAATATGGATTATAAAGAAATAGCCGATCAAATCATTATAGCGATTGGCGGACAGGATAATGTTAAATATGTAACCCACTGTGTTACAAGATTACGATTTGTATTAAAAAATAAAAATCTAGTTAATCAAGATAAGATTAATGAAATTGATGGAGTATTGGGCTCAACCTTTGGTGCCGGTCAATTTCAAATAATTATGGGGAAAAATTTATCTGCGACATTTACTCAAGTAGTTAAAAATTATAATTTTGAAGTAGCAGAAATTATTGATGAAAGTTTGGATGAAGATATTAAAGAAAAAGATGATTCGCCAATTTGGAAAAGAGGAATAAAAAATATTTTCAATTTCTTATCTGCATGTGTTACACCAATGATTCCTGGGCTTACTGTAGCTGGATTAATAAAAGTATTTTTGGTACTAACCTCATTAGTGTGGCCGGAAATTGTTGATAATCAAACATATCTAGTTATAAATGGTATTGTTAATACTTCTTTCTACTTTATGCCTGTTTTTGTAGCATACGGTGCAGCAATCAGATTAGGAAGTACACCTATTTATTCGATGATAGTAGCTTGTCTACTGATCCATCCAGATATTATTGGGATGTTAAGTGCTGAAGAGCCCTTAAAAATATTAGGCTTCACAGCTTATTCAGCAAGTTATGCTTCATCTTTTTTACCAGCAATATTATCAACTGTAGCAGTTGCAAATATTGAAAAGCTTTTGAATAAGTATTTACCGGGAATGTTTAAAGGAATTTTTGTTGGTGGATTAACACTTGTTCTTGCAAGTCTTTTAACCCTTACTGTATTAGGCCCAATTGGTTTTTTTGCTGGTGAATATTTTATTAATTTCTTAGTTTGGATGCAAAGCACGATTGGTCCATTTGCGCTTGGAGCTCTCGGTGGTGTATTGCCATTTGTAATAATGTCAGGAATGCATACTGTTTTTGGCCCTGTAATGATGCAAAGTATTGCATCATTAGGTTATGAAGGTTTTTTAAGGCCAACACAATTTGTTCATAATGTTGCTGAGGGAGGAGCTTGTTTTGGGGTAGCACTAAAAACTAAGAATCCAGAATTACGTTCACAAGCGATTAGTAGTGGTGTCGGGGCTATTCTAGCCGGGGTATCAGAGCCGGCTATCTACGGAATCAATCTGCGTCTAAAAAAGCCAATGTATGGTGTTATGGCTGGTGGTGCAGTTGGCGGTTGTATTGCTGGATTTTTTGGAGTAAAGGCATTTGCTTATGGTAATCCTAGTATTTTGGCACTTCCTATTTATGGGGAAACGATTATTGGCGTCATTATCGCAATTATTGCGGCATTTGTTGTATCTAGTGTGGTGAGTTATTTCTCAGGATTTGAAGATGTTCCAGTAAAAAATAAAAACTTCCAACAAAATAGTCATTAGCAAATTTAGGAGTTAATACTATGATAAAGATATTTAAATCATTAAAAAATAATCAAAAAAATACAAATAATGTATATGCAGTTGTAAATGGAGTTAGTTTTAATCTTGAATATGTTGATGACAATGTATTTTCAAAAAAAGTAATGGGAGAAGGGGTTGCTATTGTTCCGACCTCGTCAGAGGTCTGTGCCCCTTGCGCAGGAGTATTAACGACATTATTTCCTACTGGTCATGCTTTTGGAATTACACGAGATGACGGTGTTGAAATCTTGGTTCATATTGGACTAGATACCGTTAATTTAAAAGGAAAAGGATTTACAATATTAAAAAAGAAAAATCAAAAAGTTGGAGCTGGTGAAAAAATTATTAAACTAGATCTTAATTATTTAAGAAATGAAAATATTGACTATACAATTATGATTGTTTTTCTAGATACTAAAGGAAAAACATTAAAATTAGAAAAATATGGTAAAGTAACGGCTGGAAAGTCGATTATCACGGTTATGTAGGAATAAAGAGAAACAAGGCGGTAGCTTTGTTTCTTTTAATAGTTGCCAAAATTAATGTTTAATTATGATTTTTATAAAGATTAAATTGGAGATTAAAAAGAAATTTATTTCTTTTTATCCTTTTTTTATATTAAATTGAAAAATTATTATCAGAATAACGGCAATTGGTCTCTTTTCTATGAATTTTATAATATAATAAAGGTATGTATAATCAGGGACTATTAAAATCATTAGAAGATAAAGGAGTGAAAAAATGGATGAATTCTTGAGTGAAATTTATATAGAGGTATTTAAACAGTGGATCTTAATGCAAAGTAATAAAAATTTAGCTATAAGTCTATCGGATGATTATAAAACGATTGCTATTAAGAATAAATATAGTACTAGCCAGGTTAATTTTTATAATATGAATATAGTTGAATTTTCGGTTGAAAATTTAATAAAAAAAGAAGTTGAATTTTATCTCCATTTCCAAATTAAAAATATCAAACATGCGATTCAATTATTTGATGAAATGTTAGAAACGATCAAGCAATTAACAAATAAACCAGCTTTAAAAGTTTTACTTTGTTGTACTGGTGGGTTAACGACAGGTTATTTTGCTGATCGGATCAATCAAATAACAAAGTTACTTAATATCGATGTTCAAGTGTCTGCGGTTAGCTATAATAATCTTTATAAGGCTAGTGAAGATTATGACATGATTATGTTGGCACCACAAATCTCATATATGTATGCAAAGGTATGTGAGATTTTAAAAAATAAAATCGTTTTAAATATCCCGCCTGCTATATTTGCTAAATATGATGTAAAAAAGATGTTATCGATTATTGAAGAGGAGCGTAATTATAAACGAACCTTGGCAAAAGGAATGCATAAACCGTTGAAAGCTAAAAATATGCAGCCTAGTGGTGTTAAAACATTGTGTCTTGCTTTAATTAGGAATAGTAATCGTGTTCATATTGTGTACCGTTTATATGATGAAAATAATAGTATTTTAGAAAATAATGAAATTATCAAACCTACTTTATCAATCCAAGATTATTATGATGTAATCGATAGCATGCTGGCTAAATATGTAGATATTAAAGTTATTGGATTATCGACTCCGGGAATTATACGTGGTGATCAGATTATCTCAATGAGTATAAAGGGGCTAGAGAAAATTTCAATTACTCATGATTTTACTTTGAAATATTCGCAAAAATTTGTTTTTAGTAATGATGCTAATACAATTGCTTTAGGCTATTATAGTTCTAAAGAAAACTGTTCATCACTGTCATTTGTTTTTCAACCGGTTAGTTCGAACTCAGGGGCAGGACATATTGTAAATGATCGTTTGATTGCTGGACACCATCATGTAGCTGGAGAAATACAATATTTGCCATTATCATATTCAAAAGATGTTTTAGAATTACATCAAACACCAGAAGGAGCCATTGAAGCAATGGCTAAAACTGTTACATCAATAATCAGTTTTTTAGATCCGCAAATTATTGTTATATGTTGTTTTTTAATTACTAATATTGAAGAATTGAAAAAAGAGGTAGCTAAATATATTCCTAAAGATTATATTCCTGAAATTGTTTTAATTGATTATCTCCAAGAATATATGTTATTAGGTACGCTATTATTATGTCATCAAGATTAAAAGATAGTAGTTTTATATGAAGAAAAATTAATTATTTATTATTAGCAGCGATGCTGATTTAAAAAAATAGAATTTATGCTCTAGTTGAGTTTAAATTCTATTTTTTCTTAATCAACAATAGGGTGCAATTTTTGTAACTTTTTCTTTCATTTGTTTTATCTTATGTCATTGTGACTAATTGAATATGATATATGTGTAGATAGAAACAAATACCTATCTCATAAATCAAAAGTCGACATTTGATTAATTGCTAAATGATGAGGAGAAGATAAAAATGAATAAAAAAGTTACAATTAGAGAAGCAGTTAATTATGTAATTAATTCAAAAGGAGAAAAACATACATTACTTGGGATTGGACCTATGTCTGAAAATTTTTTACGGGCATCTTTAGAAATTTCAAAAGAAAAAGATTTTCCATTAATGTATATTGCAAGTCGTAATCAAGTTGATGCATATAAATTTGGTGGTGGATATGTATTCAACAGTGATCAAAAGTTATTCAAAGAAAAAATCGAAGAGATTGCGCAAGAAATTAATTATGATAATGTCTATTATTTATGCCGTGATCATGGTGGACCATGGCAAAGAGATAAAGAAAGAGCAGATCATTTACCGGAAGATGAAGCTATGGCAATTGCCAAAGAGTCATATAAAGAAGATATTTTAAATGGTTTTGATTTATTACATATTGATCCAACTAAGGATCCTGATGAATATTGTAAAGTAGTGGATATAGATGTTGTCTTTAATCGTACTATAGAATTAATTGAGTATTGTGAGCAAGTTAGAAAAGAATATGGAATTGAACGTGAAATTGCATATGAAGTAGGGACAGAAGAAACAAGTGGTGGTTTAACTTCGATGGATCGCTATGAAAATTTTATCCAAAGAATTGAATCTTATACTCAAGAACATGATTTACCAATGCCAATTTTTATCGTTGGTCAAACTGGAACGTTAACACGTTTAACTAAAAATGTTGGGAATTTCAGTTATGAAAATTCTTTAGAATTAAGTGCAATATCAACTAAATATGGAGTAGGATTAAAGGAACATAATGGTGATTATTTAAGTGAAGCTAAATTACTAGCACATTTACCTTTAAATATCACAGCAATGAATGTTGCTCCAGCTTTTGGAACGATTGAAACGATGGCTTTATTAGAGTTAATTGAAGTAGAAAAACAGTTTGCTAAATTTAATATGATTAAAGAGCCATCAAATTTAGAAAATGTTATTAAGTATGAATCAATTCATTCAATGAAATGGAAAAAATGGCTTACTGATGAAGTAGATATGTCGGATTTAGATAATTTAGATGAGCAAACAACATTACAAATTACAGAATTATGCGGTCATTATACTTATTCTAAACCTAAAGTAGCATTAGAAATTAATAAATTATATGAAAACTTAGCAAGCATTAAAATTGATGGAAAAAGATTTGTTATTGAAAAACTAAAAGAAGAAATGCAAAAACATGTTAGATGTTTTAATATGGAAGGATTAACATCAAAGATGCTTGCTTGTAAAAAAGGATAAGGGGAATGATTATGCAGGAAAAAGCAATTCATAAGGAAATGGTCTTCTTAAAGCAAGCTTTATCGACTAAAGATGATGTTATTGAATTATTATCAGATCAGGCTATTAAACTAGATTTAATTAATAGTAAAAAAGATTTTAAAGAAGCGGTTTATAAACGAGAAGAAATGGCTTCAACTTCAATTGGTTACCAAATTGCAATTCCTCATGGAATTAGTCATACTGTTAATCGTGCTTTTATTGGATTTGTTCAAATAAAGGATGCATTTCATTGGAATCATGATGAGAAACAATCAGTCCAATTAATTTTCCTTATAGGCGTGCCCCAAGATAATCAAAATAATATTCATCTTAAATTTATTTCTTTATTAAGTAGAAGACTTTTAGATGATAATTTTAGAAAGCAATTGATTGAAGTAGAAGATGTTGAAGATGCATATCGTGCATTAAATGCAATCAATGAACAATTATAGGAGGAAATGAATATGAAAATTGTTGCAGTTACAGCATGCCCAACCGGTATTGCGCATACGTACATGGCTCAAGAAGCAATTGAAAAAGAATGTCGTAATCGTGGTTACGAAGTAAAAGTAGAAACTCAAGGAAGTATGGGGATTGAAAACGAATTAGAACAAGAGGAAATTGATGAAGCGGATGCTGTTATTTTGGCAATTGCAGTGGGGATCGATGGTGAAGAACGTTTTGAAGAAAAACAAGATGCTGGTAAAGTAATTCAAGTCGAACCTGGGGATGTAATTAAAGATGCCGTTAGGGTTATAGATCAAGCAGAAAACTTATAGGAGAAGAAGTTATGAAAAATAATAAAGTATGGAAAGATATTCAAAAAGCCTTTAATACTGGGGTTTCGTATATGCTTCCTTCAGTTGTGGTTGGTGGGATTCTATTAGCGGTTGCTTTAGCAACAGGGACAGCAACGGATACTGGAATGGAAGTAACTAATCCTTTCATGAAAAATTTAAATGATTTAGGAGCAGCTGGTTTTGCTATGATGATTCCAATTTTATCTGGGTATATCGCTTATTCATTGGCTGGAAAACCTGGGATAGCTCCAGGGATGATCTTAGGATATGTAGCAAATAATCCAATTGGTGAATCAGAGGTTAAAACAGGATTCTTAGGCGCAATGATTTTAGGGTTAGCAACTGGTTATTTAGTTCGTTGGTGTAAAACATGGAAAGTTTCAAATACGATTAAAACAATCATGCCTATTTTAATTGTTCCTATTTTTACAACATTTATTTTAGGAATTATCTATATTTACGTTATTTCTGTTCCGATTGGAGCTTGTATGGACTGGCTTGTTAAATTTTTAAGTGGAATGCAAGGAGGAAATGCAGTTCTCTTAGGTGCAATCATTGGTGCAATGACAGCAGTTGATATGGGTGGACCAATTAATAAGACGGCAACGGCATTTACTCTTGCGTTGATGGCAGAAGGTGTTTATGCTCCAAATGGTGCTCATCGAATTGCTTGTGCAATTCCGCCATTAGCATTAGCTTTATCTACTTTTATTGATCGTAAAAAATATAGTGCAGATGATAAGAATTTAGGAATATCGGCATTATTCATGGGAACGATTGGAATTACTGAAGCAGCGATTCCTTTTGCGGTAAAAGATATGAAAAGAGTTTTACCAGCAATTATTATTGGTAGTGCAGTAGGTGGGGCACTAGGGATGATGAATGGAGTCGAAGCATTAGTTCCTCATGGTGGTTTGATTATTTTACCAGTAGTCAATGGCAAATTATGGTATGTATTAGCGATGCTGGTAGGAGTATTAGTATCCGCAGCAATCTTACATTTTACAAAGCCAAATTTAGATATAGCAGAAAAAGAAGAAAAATAAACGGAGGAAATTGGGATGATTAGTGCTAGAATGTTTAAAATTATTAGATTTTTAAATCAAAAAAAAGAATCTAGTTATAAAGAAATCGGCAATGCTTTAGATCTTAAAGAACGTAATGTACGTTACGACATAGATTGTATTAACGATGCTTTGAGTTTAAAAGGATTGTCTGAAATTGAAAAGCGTTCTAAAGGACAATTAATTGTCCCAATTGATTTAGATTTAAATATTTTATTAGAAGATAGTGAATTTATTTTTTCAGCTGATGAGAGGATGCAATTATTACGTTTTATTATTATGTTTGATGTTCATAGTCTAAATATTAAAAAGTTAAGTGAAAAATTTCAAGTATCGCGTCGTTCAATTCAAAATGATTTGGATACTCTTATTAAAGAATTTAATCAGTATGGTCTATCGCTAGTCTATAATCGTCATTTTCATTTAATTGAAGATGATCATAAGGGATATCCTTTAAGGGTCAATGAGTTAAAAAAATATATCTATTTATTTAGTAATAAACTTTCTGAATATAATACATTTGAATTAGAATTAATGAAATTGTTATATAGAATCTATAATTTTGATATTCTTCATATTTATGACTGGATCACTAATAAAATGAAAATGATGAGTTGGACTTTTAGTGATGATTCGTTTGATTGGTATGTAGCAAATATATTAACTACTTGCTGGTATATTATAAAAGAGAAGCAATTGCCATCTTGTCCTAAAAAAATTGATGTAGAAGATTATTCACTCCAAGAACTGGAAATGATAATTAATAAACAATTAGATGATAATCAAAAAAAACTAATTATGAGTTATTCTAGTTATACTAATAAATATGGTGAGGTTGATATCAATTTGGATTTAATAATGACTGAAGATATTATAATTCAACTTGTGACAATGATGTCTGATGAGTTAGGAGTATTTTTTTTACGGGATATGATTTTAATAAAAGGATTATTGAATCATGTGGCACCGATGTTGGAACGAATAAAAAATAATATTCGAGTTTATGAGTTAAGTCAAACAGTGATTCCACAAAGTTATGAATATGTATTTGAAGTTTTAAAATCAATTGTATTGAGTATTCAACCGTTACAAGAGATCAGTCAAGAAGAATTAATTTATATTACTATTCATTTTATTGCAAGTATTCAAAGATTAAGAGCAAATGACTATAAAAATATTTTACTAATATGTGGCTTAGGTTTTGGCGCTACAGCACTTTTAAAAGATACTCTAAGAAATGAATATCAGGTTCAAGTGATTGATAGTATTCCAGCGTATGATCTAGAGCATTATCAGAAATGGGAGCAAATAGATATTGTTATTTCAACGTCAAAGTTAATCCTCCCAGTAAAAAAAACTTTGATTGTTGTAAATGCAATTTTTGATAATCATGATCATAATAAATTAGAAGCGGTGGGAATTAGAAAAAAGAATGTTTTAACGAATTATATTGCAATTGAAAAAAGATTGGGATTTTTAAATTCTCCTGAGCGTGAAAAAGTACTTGAAATAATTAAAGAAGAACTTGGCTATAAAGATGTTAGGATTCCTAAGAAATACTATAATATAAGTGATTTATTAGGTGAAAATTGTATTCGTTATGTTAAATCATTTAGCAATTGGAAAGATGCAATCAAACTTTCAACTGATATTTTAATACAACATGGATGTATTAAATCTGAATATTATGAAGGCTTGATGAGTGTCATTAAGGAATCAGGGTTTTATGCTGTAACAGATAGTAAATTTGCGTTATTTCATAGTGGGAACACATCATCGGTTAAAATAAGTTCAATGAGTCTGATTGTAACTGATGAACCCGTATGGTTCGATAATAAACAAGTTAGGGTTATCTTTTGTTTAGCGAGTAAAGATAAAAAAGAACATATTCCTGCAATTGTTAAATTAATGCGAATGGTCAATGATGCAAAGCTGATTGAAAAGCTGGAATCATGTAATAACCAGAATAATATTATAAAAGTTATTAATGAATGTGAAAAAGAAGTGTTATCACAATATATATAAGGAGAAAAATAAAATGAGATTTTTTTTAGATACTGCTAATGTCGAAGAAATAAAAAAAGCAAATGATATGGGGGTTATTTGTGGTGTTACTACCAATCCCTCTATTATTGCTAAAGAAGGTCGAGACTTTAATGAGG
>NZ_JAHOCB010000048.1:0-22382 GCF_019125875.1 Erysipelatoclostridium sp. MSK.23.31
CTGTATGCTTTACATACAGTAAAAACATTATTTAGAGATGCAGGCATTGAAAATGCCAAGGTAGAAGTAGAATTAAGTATAAGTAGAGATTGTATAGTGTAAATTCTATTTCATATAATGAAATTTGTTTTATTCCAAAGGTTATTGAGACTGACAATGAGGAGGATAAAAAGAGTGGATAAATGGACTAGTATTTTAGAAAGCAATCCAAATGTAAATGGTACATATTATGTATATGTAATGAATTGTATGGATAATTCAAGTGATATTTTAAAATTGAGATTTGAAAATGGGGAATGGCAAGAATTTGGAGATGAATATGACAGAATTATTGCATGGAAAAAATTATCTGAAAAAAAATCAAGAATAAATTAGGCTGGCTAAAAAACACCATAATGAATTAAAAGTGGCTTTCAATTATGATTATTTTGAAATAGCAGAGTCTTTAACTGAGTGTCTTTGTGAATATCCTCATTTTTTATGGAGTGGAGAAGTTCGTTATATAGATAAAGTTTGTGTTATAATAATATTTTTTTAATAGTTTTATTTCAAATGTTGAGATACAGAAATGAATGATGAATAATGTCAACAAAAAAAGAAGATTTCAAATGTAATGTGGAAAAATTAGCATGCAGTAATGATAAATTGCAGTTATTAGATGAATTAATGAAATTGAAAAATAATGATGGGTTTAATTTACTGGAAATATTAACTGCATTGACTGCCTATGATGATCCAAAATTCAAAAATCAAAGAGACGAAATCCTAACACATAACTGCGCAAATGTTTTAAAAGCTGAACTGTTAATTTATGACTTTGGTGAATACTACAATTATAATGAAAATAATAAATCTATCGAAGAAGCGTTAACATTACTAGAATCCGATAGATTTAAAGTGAAGACTGTACTCAATGTATCTTCAGACTTCGATTCTTTGCACTGTTACAAGAAAAATACAGTATTTGAAAATCTTAAAAATATAATTAACAAAAAAATATTTCTATTAACAAATTAAGTCGTATTACGCACTTAAACGATTCTCATTTAGGTAAAATAATTAATGGTAAAACTAAAAATCCTGGTATTGATTATCTGCTAGCTATTGCTGAAGCATTAGAACTAACGAATGATGAATTTGCCGAATTGTGTGGATACAGAAAGGGTAATGAAAATGGATTATCACAACAAAATTGTTCTAAAAAACAGTGATCCAACAGATATAGATACTGCATTGTTCAATCATAGTGGGTATATCCTTTATAGAACAGAGCAAATAGAAGGTTTGCAAAAAGCAAAAATATATAAATATGTAAAAGTATATGTTGAAGAGATAAATGACATAACAGAAATCCAAATTGATAAAAATAATATCGATTATAATGATATTATTGTTTTTAATGATAGTGTAGAAGGGGTATTTTTTACAAATAATTTTAAAGATCAGGAGATGCTATTATTAATTTTAGCGAAAACAATTGAACTGGAATAAAAATATAATGTAATTAAAACCTCTCATCGTACCAAAAGTGTACCACCTAGAGAGAAGATGCGTTATTCCCATAGTTTAAACCATAAGCGAAGATAACATATCTGCAATTTCATTTTGTTTATTCGGATATAAATTCGAATAGGTATTTAATTTCATAAAATTTATCGTACATTGAAAAGAATAATTTTTATGTTATACTAATAGGCAAATCAAGAAATCTTATTATATTAACCAATATAGTAAATTTTAACACGGAATAAATATGAAATTAGGTTATAGAAAAACAAGATATTAATAAATAAGGAGGAGTAGATATTTATACAAGATTCTTTATGCTTGTTTGTTTTTGCTTAGAAAATGATCAAATTTGTTGGAGGTCAAACTGATATAATGCTATTTAATATTTATTATTTGAATTTTACAAAAGTTTATGAAATAAAAATGATGCTTAGTAATGTAATAAAAACAGACCAAAGTGTCGAAGTTGGAAATAATGATAATATCGATGCTGAATTACAGGCTAAAATGGGAACAAAGTTCTTAAAACTTTTTAATGGAGAAATTGGTTCCGACATTAAAACAGGATCAACTGATTCACAAAAAGTTCTTGAAAATTTTAAAGTAACAATGACTAAATCACTTATTCTAAATGAAGTATTAGAAAAGTGTAAGATTGTTAACGACTTTAGAGATCTTACTGAAGGACAGCTTGTTCGAATTGATAATGTATCACTTTCGTTAGAAAATGAAACGGAATTAAGAACTGTTAAAATGTTTTCTAATGGTTCTTTTAAAGGTATGCATTTACCAGAAGCCGGTGGACTTGACATCAACAATGTGTTCAATTCGATTTTTAAAGATTATTCTTATAAACTAAAGGGTAAACTTAATAATGGTGATGAGCAAATATTGATAAAAATTCCTCTTACTTTTGAGAATGAATTTGAAAATTCATATAATGTAGATGATTTGTTTATTGGAAATGTATCTTTAATTGGAATCTACAAGGGAAAAATAAAAATTAACGGATTGAAAAATTCATTCGAATTCTTTCAAGAATTAGGAGAAGCATCGGAATCTGATTCAGATGACGAAGTTCATAATAGTCAATACACTGAATCTCATAAAGCTAAAATGAAAAGTGAAAGTGATGAATTGGATTATAATTATATTGATCTTCTTGCGATAGTTCAGGTAATAAATTCAGAGAATACTGAAATGGAAAAGAAGAAAAAAACTTCAAAAAGAAAGAAGGCTGCTGAATGAGTGAACTAGTTTTCTACACAAAAAATCAGTTCTTTAATTTTAAAACAGAGCAAATAGAAGCTGGGTTTGAATTTATCAGTATGTCTCAATTACTTTCATCTCAAAAAATTGAAAGTTTAGATAGTCATCAGCAATATTATATTGATCTTTCATATATTGTAAATTTCATAAAAAATAATGATTTACATATGCTTAATTTCGAACAACTTATAAATAGTTTGGAAGAAAACAATTATTTTATATGTGATAAAGCTTATGAGAAAGATGCAAAATATCTTTTTCGATATGTATTTGATGATTTTAGGGATGTTGAAACTAAAATCAGCGAAAATACAGATGAAGTTAAACCATTACAAGAAACAAAATCATCCACAGTCAAAAAAATAACTGATTTAAACGAAACAGAACTGAATTTGTTTTTTTCTACTTTTGATTCAAGATTATATGGTCACGAACGTTTTAAAGAAGAATTCAAAGAATTGGTTACTTCATTTAGAGTATTTAATAAACTAGGGGAACATAAAATATTATCGTTGTTTTTGATGGGAGATTCTGGCGTAGGTAAAACTGAGGTTGCCAGAACTATTCATAAGGCACTTGGAAGCAAAACAAAGTTAGCAAAAATAAATTTTGGAAACTATAGCAGTCACGATGCACTTAACAGTCTAATTGGTAGTCCTTTAGGATATATCGGAAGTGACGGAGGTGAATTACTTAAAAGAGTTAACGAATCTGATGTAGGTTTAATATTAATTGATGAATTTGAGAAGGCAGATAACGCAGTATTCAATTATTTTTTGGATGTTCTTGAGAACGGTAAAATTATTAATTCCCAAGCAGATGAGTATGATGCTAACGGATATATTATTGTATTTACTTCAAATATTTCTAAGGAAAATTTCAAAACAAAGATATCGCCCGAATTGAGGTCTCGTTTTGATTATAAAGGAGTTTTCAATTTATTAACAGATGAAGATAAAAGGAAATTTGTTCATTTTAGAGTTAATGAAATTGTTGAAAAATACAAGAAGTTTGTTTCAAAGGATATACCCGATAAATTACACGATACTATTGTCAGTCAGATTGATGTTTCTAAATTTAGTAATATGAGAGATTTAAATAAAAAAATAAAGGATACTTTTGTTGCCTGTGTTAAATCTTAATATGTAAAACTTAAAGAAAATAATATATCTAAGTTGTAAAAGTTTGTTATTTGGTGCGAGATAAAACTTATGATTGTATTTTTAGATTCTTTAATTTATAAACCTCTGAATTTCCTAATTATAGGAGCTTCAGAGGTTTTATTTGTAATATAATGTTCGTTATCAATACAATTTAAATTAAACCATAAGCGAAGATAACATATCAGCAATTTCATTTTGCTTATTGGGATATAAATGCGAATAGGTATTTAATGTTGTTTGTATATCTTCGTGTCCAAGGCGTTCACTTATCGCAAGAGGTGGAACGCCTTTTTCAATAAGTAAACTTGCGTGGGAATGTCTTAAATCGTGAATACGAATCTTTTTAACTCCGGCTAGTTCGCTGTATTTTTTTCATTGCACGATAGAGTGAACTTTTCGTTGTTGGAAACAATCTTTCATTCGGCTTGTAACCATAGATTGTTTGCGAATATTCTTTTACAAGATTCATAATTGGTAATGATATAGCAACAATTCTTTTGCTCTTTGGTGTCTTTGGTTCTTTGATAATTTCTTTCTTATCCACAACGGCATAACTTTTGTTGATGGATAATGTGTTGTTTTCAAAGTTGAAATCATTAAGCGTCAGGGCAAGCATTTCACCTTCACGGATACCACTATAAAATAAAAGATTAAAGATAACCTTCATCGTTGGATCATCATATGTAGATTTGCATCTACAAGCATAATAATAGATTCATCTCGGCTGAGTTCTTCTACAATAGCTGGTATGCTTTCAATACCTGCCTTTTGACAAGCATATATTCTTCTTTGACCACTGATAACTTCATATTGGTTTAACTTTGCTTTGCGTACAACAATCGGTATCAGTACACCGTTTTCAGCAATGCTTTCAACGAGTAATTCCATATCAAGAGTGTCTCGAATCTTGAAAGGATTATCTTTAAAAGCAATGCAATCTTTGATTTTGATTTCTTGTATTTCCATAGACGCTCCTTTCTTTTGAATGAAGGAAGTAATAAGTTACATTTTGTCGGTAAGTTGCTTTATTCAAGCACCCAATACCAATATGTGCCTTGCTTTACAGAACGGATATTAAGCTGTGCTTTGGCTTTTTTAACGGTGCTTTCACTAATACCCATAGTCTTAAATTGTTCCATTATAAGGCTCTATGGTTTTGGTTTGTGGTCGGATAATAACCTTGATAAAACGTCCTTTGCCTTTTGAATTTGTTCATCTGGTCTACCCATTGACGAGAATGCATTGCCTAAAACTTCATCTGCTGTTTTGCTTGTTTCTTCTATCCATTCGATGCCATTTTCACTAATACTAAAAACAATGGCAGAACCGGCAGGAGAAAGATTGCTTTTGACTTGTACTAAAATGCGTTCATTTGGTCGTTCTTTATCGGTACGAGCTATCATTAAAACACTTCTTGCAGCACCGACAATATCAACTGATCCAACGGCTCTATTCACGGCTTTTTGACCCATTGCTTTATTCATATGGTGAACAATCACAATGGCACAACCTTGTTCTTTGGCAATGTCAATAAGTGGTCTAAACTGACTTCTTACTTCATTTGCAGAGTTAATGGAAGTTGATTCGCCAATATAGGCAGACAATGGATCAAGGATGATAAGTTTTGCTTTGGTTGCTCTTATAGCCTCTAACAATCGTTCATCAGAAAAGCTAAGGTAATGTTCTTTTTCGTTGATGAATAATAGCTTTTCTGTATTACAGCCAGCTGAAATAAAACGAGGAACTATCGTATCATCTGCATCATCTTCGGTTGACTGGTAGATCACATTCATTGGTTCAAGGTTGTTTCCGTCGGTAAATGGCATTGGTTCGCCATTTGTAAGCATTGCTGCAAGTTTTAAGATGAACGTACTCTTACCATCACCTGCATCACCTGCATCACCTTGAATGACTGTAACTTTGCCAAAAGGGATAAATGGATACCATAACCATTCCACTTTGCGTACTTTGACTTCGCTTGCTTTTGTAATTTCAAAGTTCATTTGTTTCGCTCCTTTCTTTGTGTTGTTTGAAGAGAATATATTTGTGAATGAAATGTCCCATCACTTGTTTGGACTGAAAGTGGGTAATCGTACGGGTGAAATTAAAAAAATAATTAAATTTTCATAATTTGCCATAAAAACATCCTATTCTTCAAATAATGAAAAATAAAATGTTTCGTTGAGAAGTTAAATATTGAATTGTAATATATGAAATAAAATTGAAAAATAAAGAAAATAGTGGTATAATGAGTAAAATTGTTATAAAAGAACGGAGGAATATGATGACTATTTCGTATAACAAACTTTGGAAACTAATGATAGATAAGAATATAAATAAAACTAAACTGCGTGAAGAAGCAGGTATCTCTTCAAATGCAATGGCTAAACTCGGTAAGAATGAGTCCGTTCAATTAGAAGTCCTTGCAAAGATTTGCAAAACACTTAATTGCAATATTGAAGATATATGCGAAATATTATTTGAAGAATAATTGGAGGATAAAATAATGGCTGAAAAAAACAATGCAAACATAGGGTTTGAAAAACAAATATGGGATGCTGCTTGTGTTCTTTGGGGGCATATTCCAGCAGCTGAATACAGAAAGGTTATCGTTGGTTTAATTTTTCTTCGCTATATATCTAATGCCTTTGAAAAAAGATATAACGAATTGGTAGCTGATGGTGACGGATTTGAGGATGACAGAGATGCATATGCAATGGAAAATGTATTTTTCGTGCCGGAAGAAGCTCGTTGGAGCAAAATAGCATCTTCTGCTCATACTCCTGAAATTGGAACAACGATCGATAACGCAATGAGAGCTATTGAAAAAGAAAATACTGCTCTTAAAAATGTTTTACCTAAGAACTACGCAAGTCCGGATTTGGACAAGCGAGTTTTAGGGGATGTAGTAGATATCTTTACTAATCATATACATATGAACGATGATGAAAATGATAAGGATTTGCTAGGTAGAACTTATGAATATTGTATACAGCAATTTGCAGCGTATGAAGGTGTAAAAGGTGGTGAATTCTACACACCATCAAGTATTGTTAAAACAATTGTTGCTATTTTAAAACCTTTTGCAAATTGTCGTGTTTATGACCCTTGTTGTGGATCGGGTGGTATGTTCGTACAAAGTGCTAAATTTATTCAGGCTCATAGTGGTAAACGTGGAGATATTGCTGTCTACGGACAAGAATCAAACGCTGATACTTGGAAGATGGCAAAAATGAATATGGCAATTCGAGGAATTGATGCAGACTTTGGCCCATATCAAGCAGATACATTCTTTAATGATTTGCATAAAACATTAAAGGCAGACTTTATTATGGCAAATCCTCCATTCAATCTTTCGAACTGGGGACAAGATAAATTAAAAGACGATGTTAGATGGAAGTATGGTACACCTCCTGCAGGCAATGCCAACTATGCTTGGATTCAACATATGATTCATCATTTAGCACCTAATGGAAAAATTGGTTTAGTTTTGGCTAATGGCGCGTTATCTTCTCAAAGTAGTGGTGAAGGAGATATTCGAAAAAATATTATTGAAGCCGATTTAGTTGAGGGAATTGTTGCACTTCCTACACAATTATTCTATAGCGTTACAATTCCGGTCACATTATGGTTTATTAGCAAAAATAAAAAACAAAAAGGTAAAACTCTATTTATCGATGCGAGAAAAATGGGCTATATGGTAGATCGTAAACATAGAGACTTTACTGATGAAGATATTCAAAAATTAGCAGATACATTTGAAGAATTCCAAAATGGAACACTTGAAGATATAAAAGGCTTCTGTGCTACTTGTGATATACAAGATATTGCAAAACAAGATTATATATTAACACCTGGTCGCTATGTAGGAATTGAAGAACAAGAAGATGACGGAGAACCATTTGAAGAAAAAATGACTCGATTAACTTCTGAACTTTCTGATATGTTTACAAAGTCACACGAGCTTGAGGAAGAGATTCGTAAGAAATTGGGGGCGATTGGGTATGAAGTGTAAGCTTTTGGATATTTGTAGTTTTCGTAAAGGAAAAATAGATATAGAAAACTTAAATACGAAAAACTACATATCAACGGAGAATATGTTACCAAATAAGTGTGGAATTACTGATGCGAGTTCTTTACCAACTGTTTCTTTAGTACAAGAATATAAAAAAGGTGATGTTCTTGTTTCTAATATTCGTCCGTATTTCAAAAAAATATGGCAAGCAAAATATAATGGTGGTTGTTCCAATGATGTATTAGTTTTTGTGCCTAAGTCAAATACAGATAGAAATTTCTTGTATTATGTACTTGCAAATGATGATTTTTTCACATATTCGATGGCAACATCAAAAGGAACAAAAATGCCACGAGGAGACAAAACCTCGATAATGCAGTATGAAGTTCCGATGTTTGATTTGAATGCGCAAAATAAAGTTGCAAGTATTTTGAAATCGTTAGATGAAAAAATTGAACTTAACAATGCAATAAACAATAATTTAGCTGCTTAAAGATCGATTTCGGACACATCAAGCTCGCCGGACATTAAGCGAGGAAGCAAAGTGTCACGCAAATCCTTAAGGCGCTGATTTTCCTTTTTTAGCTGTAATCGTTGCTCAAACATTGGAGATACCGTATTTTCAAATCTTTTCACAATTGCTTCATCAATAGGAAAATCAATTATAAATGAGTTTATATCACCTTGATTGAAACCAGCTTGAGCACTTCGCCCGCCTTTATTGTTTATTCCTTCATAGAAGGTTCGAGATGATAAATAGCAGCGCAAAAACTCTCTGAAATAGGGTTGCTTTGGAAAAACTTTTGCAAGTGCTACATTATACGCACCATTGATTCCGAAACAAATCCTACCTAAAGAAGCACCATATCGAGCAATCATTATATCGTGTTCTTCACATATTTTGTTTTTTGATGAAATAGGTATATATGTTATATGACTATCTGTATCATAATCTCTAATCTGAACAAAACGGATATAGCCTTCCTTTTCAATGTTAATAAATTCTGAAGCAGGAGGCTGACTTCCACCAGCATAGTCCATTAAATCAGACAAAGATATACTTTTCGTCGCAATATCTGATGGAACACGGAAAGTGTTCTCATATAGAACTTGAGCTTGCTGCTCTAAATTATTGTTTATTCAAAGATTTGAAGGGAGATTGTATGAATTTTAAAGATGTGTTGAAAAATTTAATAAATGAAGTAAGAGAGGATTTTATTGATAAGAAAGATGTAGAAATAAATGAGTCTTTTGAAAATGGATTTCAAGTGTGTTTATTAAAAACACTAAACCTATTAGTTGATTCGACATTGAAAGAAGAAGAGATTATAACTTTACTACAAAAACATTTTGATCTACGGCTTAGTGAAGCTAAAGATCATATTCGAACTGCAAAAAACAGAAAAGAAAGAGATAAAAGATAAAAAATAAAAGGCTTCTATCAACGGCAGAGGCAATGTAAAAGGACAGCCGTTGCTAGTCGTTCTTAACTAATTTAGTAAGAGGAGAATGACTATGAAAGAAATTATTAAAAATGAAGTCTTACAAAGTATGATTCATCTATTAAGAGATGATCAATATGAAAAACTAAAAGAAGTGTTAGATATGGTATTAGTAAATTATAAGATTGAAGAAATCAAAGATGAACTAAATGGTGAAGATAATCAACACTATGTTGAATCTTTCTTATCTTCTAAACGTTTAGAAGGTTGTTCAGAAAAAACATTGCATTACTATGAGTCAACTATTCAAATAGTTCTAAATACTATCCAAAAACATGTAAAACACATTACTACTGATGATTTAAGAAAATATCTAACTGATTATCAAAATGTTCATAAATCTAGTAGAGTAACTATTGATAATATAAGACGGATATTATCAAGTTTCTTTTCTTGGCTTGAGGATGAAGATTATATAGTTAAAAGTCCAGTTAGGAGAATACATAAAGTCAAATCGGCTACGACTATTAAAGAAACTTATTCTGATGAATCATTAGAATTAATGAGAGATAACTGTAATAGTCTTAGAGATTTAGCTTTAATTGATATATTAGCTTCAACAGGAATGCGTGTCGGTGAACTTGTTTTATTAAATATTGATGATATTAACTTTAATGAAAGAGAATGCGTTGTTTTTGGTAAAGGAGATAAAGAAAGAATAGTATACTTTGATGCAAGAACTAAGATTCATCTTCAAAATTATATAGATAGTAGAAGTGATGAAAATAAAGCTTTATTTGTTTCAATGAGAAAACCATATAATCGATTAACGATTGGAGCTATTGAGACAATTGTAAGAAATATTGGTAAACAACTAGAAATACCAAAAGCACACCCACATAAGTTTAGAAGAACATTGGCAACTAAAGCTATTGATAAAGGAATGCCAATAGAACAACTTCAAAAGTTATTAGGGCATCAAAAGATAGATACAACATTGCAATATGCAATGGTTAAGCAAAGTAATGTGAAGATAGCACATAAAAGATATATTGGATAGGAGGACGGTTATGATTGAACAAATTGTAACATTAGCATCATTATCAGTAGATGGTAAAGGTTCTTATGGTATTGGAGCTAGTGCCGTTCCATTTTCGAGCGAATTATATACTTATTTAAGAATAACGGATATAAATGATGATGGAACATTAAATAAAAACGGTTTAAAATCAGTAGATGATGAAAAGGCAGAAGAATATCTATTAAAACCAAATGATATTGTGTTTGCAAGAACTGGGGCAAGTACCGGTCGTAATTACTTTTACGATGGGTCTGATGGTGAATTTGTTTATGCAGGATTTCTTATAAAGTTCAGTATTGATGAAAATAAAGTTAACCCAAAATATATAAAGTATTATTGTCAGTCTAAGCCATATAAAGATTGGATTAACTCTTTTAATACGGGTAGTACTCGTGGAAATATCAATGCTCAAACGCTTGGAAAAATGCCAATTCCTATGATTGAAAGAAGTACACAAGATATTATGGTAAGTATTCTTACAAGTATAGATGAAAAAATAAAAAGCAATAATGAGATAAACAATAATTTACTGGAGCAAGTGCTAACTTTATATCGCAATAAATTTGTCGATACAGTCAACGATAAGCGACAAATTTGTCGTGCTGACGAATACTTTGATATTTCCATCGGTAAAACGCCACCGAGGAAAGAACCGCAATGGTTTAGCACAAATCCTCAAGATGTTACTTGGGTATCCATATCAGATATGGGAACTTGCGGTCTTTATATCAATAGCAGTTCTGAACAACTTACAAGAGAAGCCATTGACCGCCATAATGTTAAAATCGTACCTGACAACACCGTTTTGCTTAGTTTCAAATTAACGGTTGGCAGAATTGCAATAACAGACGGCGAAATTACCACCAACGAAGCTATTGCACATTTCAAAACTGACAAAAAGAAAATCAATGAATATTTGTACTGCTATCTGAAATGCTTTAACTATCAAACAATGGGAAGCACATCATCAATAGCAACTGCTGTAAACTCAAAAATCATTAAAGGTATGCCTTTTGTAGTACCTACCGATGAAGAAATTATTGAATTTCACCGTTTAACAGCACCTATGTTTGCAAAAATCAAGGCAAACCAAACTGAAACAAGCAATTTGACTAAGCTTCGTGATACTCTTTTGCCAAAGTTGATGTCAGGCGAACTTGATATCTCCAATATTGACCTTTAAGCCGTTAAATTATTGTTTATAAATTAAGAAAGGTGGGAATAAATTGTCATTACCTATAGATGAATATTCAGATGGTGCCATTCAAATAGAATGTCTTTCTGATTTTATGAAAGAGATTTTTAATATAAGGGATGCCGCTAATCTGGATGAAAGCGAAGAACCAGAGAACAGAAATTTCTATTTTCGTGGACAAGCAAATGCGAGTTGGGATGTTGCTCCAATTATTTTTAGAAACCAGTATTTAGCAAGTGAAGCCGAAATGGTTCGAAATGCTTATATAAGAAATCCGTCCGAATTTAGATTGTTGTCGACAGATTTTGAACGTTTAGCGAAGTTACAACATTATGGATTACCTACTCGTTTATTGGATGTAACTGCAAATCCACTGGTTGCTTTATATTTTGCTTGTCAGCCACATATCGAAAAAGACTTGGAAACAGGGCAAGATATTGAAACTGATGGTGTGGTCTTTTACCAACAAGCATATGGTAAAAACCATATGGATATGGAAGTGTCTGTAATTTCTTGCTTAGCAATTCTTTGTGTAGGTAGTAATCTAACACTCCAAGAATTTCTTGATTATTTAGAAATGCAACACATATATACAGAAAAAGGTGCTGAAAATTGCAGAAAGAACCAATATAAGAGTTTAATTGAAATGTTGCAAAGTAATTATTTTGTATCTTCAAATTTAAATAATGAGCGATTGATTAGACAAAACGGTTCATTTATTTTGGCAGGAAAGTACAATATCACAATAAATCCATCGGATATCGGAAAAAGTGTAATTTCAGCTGCAATTAGCAGTACAAGGTCTGAATTTAACAATGAGTACTTTATTATTCCATCAGATAAAAAGAGCAAAATTCTATCTGAACTTGATTTTTGCAACATCAATGAAGGGTCATTATTCCCTGAGTTAGAGCATCAGATGGCATATATAAAGAAAAGCAAATCCAACATAACATCACCAACAATTTCTAGCTTTATGGAGGTCGAAATTCCTATGTCAAATGATGTCATATCAATTGAAACAAAAGATAATATTTCTAATGAGCAGTTATATGAAATAGTTAATGGAGTAGTCA
Organism: Erysipelatoclostridium sp. MSK.23.31; assembly: GCF_019125875.1. Lineage (NCBI taxonomy): Bacteria > Bacillati > Bacillota > Erysipelotrichia > Erysipelotrichales > Coprobacillaceae > Thomasclavelia > Erysipelatoclostridium sp. MSK.23.31. Next base: position 12,751 of record NZ_JAHOCB010000048.1, read on the forward strand.
CGGCGAAAGTCAATCGTTTTTTAGTTGATGATTGCACCACTGCGATTATGGAAAATGTTTCAGTGGATTGGTATAATCGAAAGTCTGTATTAAGTAAGATGCGCTTTGCCATTGCGGATGTTTTACGCAGAAATAATATGGATCTTGTTATTGCTAAAAACACAGCAAAATCAATTGTTGATGAAGTTTTGTACAAGATAAAAGAGTTACAGAACGATTATCAAGAATAAGGGGGCAGTAAATATGCCGAGTTTATATTCAGAAGCTGATTATGAAAATTCTATAATTGAGCTTTTTAAAAATGATTTGGAATATGAATACATATATGGTCCGGATATAGAAAGAGACTTTTATGTTCCATATTATGAAGATGTTTTAATAGACTCTTTATATAAATTGAATAGAGGGCTGCCTGATGATGCTATACAGGATGCTTTATTCAAATTAAAGAATTTTGAAAATGGAGAGTTGATTCGTCAAAATGCAATTTTTATGGATTACTTACAAAATGGTATTCCAGTACGTTATGTAGATAATGGAGAAGAGTGTTCTTCTATTGTTTATATTGTAGATTATAAAAATGTTGATAATAACTCTTTTATTGTTGCTAATCAATGGACCTTTATTGAAAACAGTAATAAAAGGCCAGATGTAATTCTATTCTTGAATGGACTACCAGTAGTCCTTGTGGAGTTAAAATCACCATCTAGAGAAGAAACAGATGTATCTGAAGCATATAGACAACTTCGTAATTATATGAAAGAAATACCATCGATGTTTATTTATAATGCAATTTGTGTTATGAGTGATCAACTTACTTCTAGAGCCGGTACTATAACTTCTGGTGAAGACCGTTTTATGGAGTGGAAAACAACTGATGGTAATTATGAAAACACACAATATGCACAGTTTGATACATTTTTCTTTGGGATGTTTCAAAAGAAAAGACTACTAGATATTATAAAAAACTTCATTTGTTTTTCTAATGAGGGTATTAAATCATATAAAATTTTAGCGGGATACCATCAATATTTTGCTGTTAATAAAGCTATACAATCGACTAAAAAGGCGACTGTTACAGATGGTAAAGGTGGTGTGTTTTGGCACACTCAAGGTAGCGGAAAGTCTTTATCAATGGTATTTTATGCTCATTTGTTACAAGAAGCTTTGGATAGTCCAACCATTGTGGTTATAACTGATAGAAATGATCTTGATAATCAACTTTACGGGCAATTTGCAAAATGTAAAGACTTTCTTAGACAAGAACCAATTCAAGCTGAAAGCAGAGATCATTTAAAAACTCTTCTTGAAGGCAGGCAAGCCAACGGTATTATTTTTACCACAATGCAAAAATTTGAAGAATCTAAAGATGCACTTTCTGAAAGAAGCAATGTCGTTGTTATGGCTGATGAAGCACATAGAGGACAATATGGACTTACCGAAAAAGTTGATGAAAAAACAGGTAAAATTAAAATTGGTACAGCAAGAATTATAAGAAATTCTTTACCGAACGCAACATACATTGGATTTACTGGTACTCCAATTTCATCTAAGGATAGAAGCACTAGAGAAGTTTTTGGTGATTATATTGATGTTTATGATATGACTCAAGCCGTGGAAGATGGTGCAACTCGGCCAGTATATTATGAAAGCAGAGTTATAAAATTAAATCTTGACGAACAAACTCTTAAACTAATTGATACTGAATACGATATTATGGCTGCAAACGCCGATGAAGAAGTTATTCAAAAAAGTAAGCACGAGCTTGGTAAAATGGAAGCTATACTTGGAAATGACAATACAATCAATTCATTGGTTAGCGATATTTTAGATCATTATGAGAACAATCGTGAAAACTTACTAACTGGTAAGGCGATGATAGTTGCATATTCACGTCCAATAGCAATGAAAATTTATAAAAGAATACTTGAATTGCGTCCATCTTGGACTGAAAAAGTTGGAGTAGTTATGACTTCTGGGAATAATGATCCGGAAGAATGGCGTGAAATAATTGGTAATAAGCACCATAAAGATGAGCTCGCAAGAAAGTTTAAAGATAATAATAATCCATTTAAAATAGCTATTGTTGTTGATATGTGGCTTACTGGATTTGATGTCCCTTCATTAGCAACAATGTATGTTTACAAGCCTATGAGTGGACATAATCTTATGCAAGCAATTGCACGTGTAAATAGAGTTTTCCAAGATAAGGAAGGCGGACTTGTTGTGGATTATGTAGGTATTGCTACTGCACTTAAACAAGCGATGAACGATTACACTATTCGTGATAAAAAGAATTACGGAGATACTGACGTTGCAAAAGTTGCTTATCCAAAATTTCTTGAAAAGCTTGCTATATGTAAAGATATGTTCCACGGATATAATTACGAGCAATTTATTTCTGGAAGCAATCTTGAAAGAGCAAGAACGATAAGTGGTGCAGTTAACTTCATTATGGATAGAGATAAAGTAGAAACAAGAGATTTATTTATTAAAGAAGCTTTAATGCTTCATCAAGCGTTATCTTTGTGTTCTTCACTTGTTTGTGAAGTAGATAGATTTGAAGCAGTACTTTTTGAATCTGTGAGAGTTCTGGTTTTAAGATTAACTAATACAGGCGTAGGCAAAAAGATTTCATTGCCTGAAATGAACGCTAGGATAAATGAGTTATTAAAGCAAAGCATCAAAAGCGATGGAGTTATCAATTTATTCTCTGACGTAAAAGAAGAATTTTCTTTATTCGATCCGAAATTTTTAAATGAAATAGCTAATATGAAAGAAAAAAATTTAGCGGTTGAATTGCTTAAAAAGTTGATTGCTGAACAAGTTTCTGTATATAAAAGAACTAATGTAGTTAAATCTGAAAAGTTTAGCGAATTAATGCAAAGATCATTAAATGCATATCTTAATGGAATGCTTACAAATGAAGAAGTTATTGAAGAGATGTTGAAACTTGCAAAGCAGATTGCAGAAGCCAACAAGGATGGAGAACAGCTTGGATTAACCGCAGATGAATTAGCTTTCTATGACGCATTAACAAAACCTCAGGCAATAAAAGATTTTTACGAAAATGAAGAACTTATAGCTATAACCAAAGAATTAACAGACACACTTAGAAAAAATAAAACGATTGATTGGCAAAAGCGTGAATCAGCAAGAGCTAAAATGCGTATGTTAATCAAAAAGCTACTAAAGAAACATAAGTATCCGCCAGAAGGTATGGAGGATGCAGTACAAACTGTTATGACACAATGCGAGTTGTGGACAGATAATGTTATGTAAATTGGTAGCATAAAATATTATATAAATTAAGGAAAAGTTTTTACATAAATAGTTTTGAAAAAGAAAAACAATATGAATACTAAACTAAAAATCATATACTTGTTAATATTTTTATATTAAGAAGTTAAGTTTACGTAAAAAGAAGTGGGGATATAAAATGTCTAAAATTGAAACGTTGACAGCGTACAAGTGTGCTTTTAGTTATTTGCAGCGCAACAACCCATTAAAGGAAGAACTAAAAAATAAAATCAAAGATGGAGAATTACCAGATTATACGTTTTCAAACTTCGTTGACGATTATAGTAAATTCACCTCGGATTTAGCTGTTGGGAAAAGTACAGAACGAGCTATTTTTTTGCCAGAAGATAAAGTACATAATAGAGTGCCATATAATGAGACCAATAGATGGATGCTTGAACCTTATGCCGGTAAACAAGGAAAGCCCTTTAAAATCATAAAAACAACAACAGGGAAAAAATATGATTTTGGTGCAGATAGTGCATCACTTTATGAACATAAAATATTTATGTATGAATGTAATGAATCATTTGTCATAATTTTTCATAGACAAAACGGTTCTGGATGTAAGACAGTATTTTTAGAAACGGCTAATTAAATGTTGAAAAGTAAAGGTATCAAATTAGAAATGGAACTATATTTGCCACTTATGGATACGAAGGATGATGTTGTTCCTAAGAAACTTACTTTACAATATTTTGAAAATGATATTTCATCCGATATAGCTGAAAATATGAATAAACGAAAGAAACAAAAAGCTGTTCGAGATTTAGGACCGAATCTTGAATCTAAAGCAAACAAAAATGTTTTGGGTATTATTAAACAAATGATCAATGGGCAAATTGACAAAGATGTTGCATTTGCAAGAATAAAATTAGAATGCTCCGATTCAGAAGATTATAACGATGCAGAAATAGCAATAAGCGTAGGGCAAAGAAGGTAAAAGGTAAAATGGAATGACTTTGATTCAATATTAGGAAATTATGATATAACCGAAGAACTTCATCAAAAATATGCTGATTCAAATGATTTTGTAAAATCATTGTCAGAAATAACAGATAACTATTATGAAAGCATTAAATCCGAGGAGAATGATAATGAATAATCAAAATTTTTGGGTGATTTTTGTAGGTGTTCTTTTTTTGATAATGTTATTTGGAAATAGAAAAGTAAGATTATTAAAAATAATCTGTGAACAAATGAAAGTTTTTAGAAATGCTAAAACTAAGAATTTGTCACTGTGGGATTTCGTGTGCTTTGTAATTTTTCCTATTGTGATAGCAGTTGTAGTGGTTGTTAAATTAAAGTTAATAATTTCTGTTGATTTAGCAGAGTTATTTACAACAGTATTTTCTATTATATTTACAGTGTTGTTTGGATTTGCAGCAATATTAGTATCGAAAATTGATAGCGAAAAAGAACTTGAGAAAAAAGTAGCTGAGGAAACATTTGTATCAATAATAACTTCTACGACATTATCTTTGATTGCAGGTGTGCTGTCTATTGTATTAACACAGGTTAATAATGAAATAGCGATAGAAATTATTTCGATTATTGTTCTTTCTGCAAGTTTTATGATAGTTATGTTACTGTTACTGATTACTAAAAGAACATTTTTACTTTATGTGGATAATAAAAAATAGATAATTACTAATAAATAATTTGATTTACATATGAAAGAAGGAATAGAATGTACATTTCAAAAGTATCGATACGTAATTATAAAATATTTGAAAATACTATAATTAATATGAATCCAGATATAAATATTTTTGCAGGAGAAAATGATTCTGGCAAGACGACTATCTTAGAAGCTATCTCAATGTGCTTATCCGGAAAGATTAATGGAACAAATGTATATTCTAAAGTTACACCGGATTGGTTCAATATAAATATAAGAAATAAATATAAAGAAGATGTTGTAAATTGTAAATCAGCAAACTTGCCTAAGATTGAAATAGAAGTGTTTTTTGATGGATTGAATGATGAAGATATTATATTTAAACACTATAGAGGAACAAATAATTCTTTAAAAGAGGATTGTGTTGGTGTTAGAATGAGAATTATTTTTAATAATGATTATTGCGATACTTATAAAGAATTATTAAGAGATAAAAAAATAATAGATATTCCAGTAGAGTTATATAAAATTGAGTATAGTTCATTTGCTCAAGGGGATTATTACATTAACAATACATCTAAAAAAATTGCGATAATCGATACTACTAAGAAAGATTATGGTTCGGTGTTAAATAAATTTGTTTCTAATAGTATTGCTAGTTATTTATCAGAAGAAGATGAGACAAATTTAAGATTAGCGTATAGAAGTAATAGAAAGAATTTCAAAGAAAGTGAAGTTGTTAAGCTGTTAAATGAAAAGATAAAGGATGAACCAGTTTTTAAAGGGAGATCAATTAGTTTTAATCTAAAAGAAGGTGAAATTGACAATTGGAAAAACGAAATGAGCCTTTCTATAGATAATATACCATTTGAAAATTCAGGTTTTGGAACTCAGAATATGATGAAATCAGAACTAGTTTTTAACCAAAATATAGATGTTGATTTTCTAATATTAGAAGAGCCAGAAAATAATTTATCTTTTACAAATATGTCTATTCTTATCTCTAAATTATCTAATAATAAAAACAAGCAATTATTCATATCGACTCACAGTAGTTTTGTTGCAAATAAATTAGGTTTGAATAAATTACATTTAGTTGCAAATAATAATGTTGTTTCTTTTTCCTCGTTAGATAAAGAAACTTATAATTATTTTGTTAAATTACCTGGTTATAATACATTACGCTTATTATTAGCTAATAAAATTATTTTAGTGGAAGGACCAGCAGATGAACTTATTATTCAAAAAGCTTACATTGATAAATATGAAAAACTTCCAATAGATGATGGTATAGATGTTTTATCAGTAGGTGGAATTGCATTTGAAAGATATTGTAAAATAGCCCAATTAATAAATAAAGAAATTATTATCGTTACTGATAATGACGGTAATGGGCAAAAGGTTAAACAAAAATATGAAGAGTATTCATCAATTATTAAGCTTTGTATTGAAGATGATAATGAATTGAATACACTTGAGCCATCTGTATTAAAAGCAAATGAAGATAATTTTGACATGTTTCGTAGTATCGTATATAAAGGAAATAATATTGCTAATGTAAAATATAGTGATTTGTGTGATTTTATGATAAAAAATAAAAGCGAATGGGCATTAAGGATTTTTCAAAGTGAAGTAAAAATAAATTATCCTGATTATATAAAAAAAGCCATAGGAGATAATTAAAGTGAAAAACGAAGTGGTTTTTGCAGCAGCTGGAAATGGAAAAACATATGATATTTGTAGAAGAGCTATAGAACTTTCGAAATCTACTAAAAAAGACATTTTAATTATTACATATACTAATGAGGGCAAACATTCGATCGAAGAAGAGTATTGTAAATTAAATTTTGGAATAATTGATAAGAACGTTATAATAAAAACATGGTATAGTTTTCTTCTTTCAGATTTAATAAAACCATATCAAACTAAATTGAAATTAAAATGTAAAAGAGGAAGACAAGAATTAAATATTAATATTCCTCCTAATTTTATAAATTCTATTGCATTTTATGAAGATGTAAATATCAATACTAGATATAAACAAACTCATTTACAATATTATTTAAATGCTGCTAAAGACATACATAAAGATAATGTTGCAGCATTAGCACATAAATGTGTAGAAGAATCAAATCAGTTGGTAATCAAACGATTAGAAAATATTTATGATTATATATTCATAGATGAAATACAAGATTATGCAGGATGGGATTTAGAAATAATTAAAATTATGTTTGAATCTCTAATTAATGTTAGGTGTGTAGGAGATTTTAAACAAGCTACTTTTAGGACTAACAATTCTAGGAAAAATAGTAAATATAGAGATGATGCTATCAAAGATTATTTTTTGAAACTTCAAAAAGATAAATTGTGTACTGTTGAATATTCTAATGTAACTAGAAGATTCAATAAGGAAATATGTGATTTTATAAACACCATACATTCAGACAAAGAAAGTATGGTTATACCATTTTCGGTTGACACGACAATAGAGAATGCAGGTGTATATATAATTGATAGTAAAAGTATAGATCTATATTGTAAAAAATATCAACCTACTATTTTAAGATATAACAAAGCATCAAAAATTAGCTTTCATCATCATTGTGATGTGTTTAATTATGGGAATTCTAAAGGAGCTACTTTTGAAAGAGTTGTTATTGTTCCTGTATCGACAGTAACCCCATTTATAAAAGAGGGTAAGAATATATCATCTAAACAGACAAAATCTAAATTTTATGTTGCTTGTACCAGAGCAAAACACAGCGTAGTCTTTGTTTTAGATAATGTAAAAGAATCTAATTTATTTAAAAGAATTTTATTGGATATTGATGGAGAAAAAATAAATGCATTAAAATATTGTCTTAGTTAGATAGCAGGGTCTTAGGGTGTTCCCTAACGAGGTATTTGTGGATATGAGTACACAAATGCACTGCTCGCTGAAATGTTCAGATGAGGCAGTTTTACCGTTTGGATAGCAAGTGGCTACCCAAATGGTCTGCTCGCTAAGATTATACATAAAAACTTGTTCTACATATGTTATACTTTAAACAAGGCACAGTAATGGATTTTGAAGTCCATAAACTGTGCCTTATCTTTTTGTATTATGCGTAACCTATGTATAAATCGTAGTCATTTTCGCCACATTTTTCATACCAAATGCAGACAGATTCAAATCCTTCTATGTTCTTGTACCTGTTCAATCTGCTTTCGATATTTGCGATAGTTGAAGTAGTTTTTGATGTGACAGAAATAGGATTATCCCAACATTCTGTTGCTTCAACATCATAAGTTAAACCGATATTTAATGTATAATTTTTTGCATAATTAAAGTAATAGTCAATGTCTACCTTCAGCTCTTGAATGGTTTGTTCTGTAGTCTGAACCGTAGTTTCTTCAACTGGTTTAGTAGATTCAGAAATATTTTTGATAGTAGTTTTATCTTCGGTTGGTTTAGGTTTTCGTGTTGGTTTTTCTTTTGTAATTTGAGGTAAAGTTGTTTTAGTAGTTAGGATTTTTTCCCTTTGTTCTTCCTTTGGGACTACAACTTGAGTAGTGAATTGTTCTGTTATTGCTGGCTCTGATGTAGTGATTTGTGTTGAAGTTTCTTCAATGATTTCTGTTTCTTGTGTAGGTAAAACATTACTTGTTTCTGCTGGTATTTCAGCTTTATTACAAGCCGATATTGATACAGAGAAGAGCAAAATCAATGCGATAATGAAATGTTTTCTCATACATAAATCACCTCGCTGTTCACGATTTCCATAGCTTTGTTACGGATGTTATTCATCTTTTTAACCCATAGCAGGATATCATTTTCTTTTAGTTGTTCGGTAACTTTTTCTTTTGTGGCAAGTGATTTAACAAGCTGATTAAACATACTTTCAGCACGTTCATATACTTCTACAAGGTGTTGATACAATGTACCTTTGGTTAAATAATTGTAGTAGATCACCTTGTGTTGTGTCTTTAAATGCTGACGATAATGTTGCCCCCAGATACCAATATTGTATTCAGGTTCTCCATTTAACTGAAGATTTGGCAACAAATAATCGCCTTGTTGTGTGTAACCTTTGCCGGTTCTTTCATAAATTGACTTCATAAGATTTTCCTCCGTTTCATATTTTGTATCACTATGATAACGGATATTTATCTATAAAACGAATGTGTCGATTAAAATATTTAAGTAAATAAAAAGAAGTGTGAGTTGTCAGTTCACACTTCAATTTAGGGTTTAAATATAAGATTTTTCAAGGAAGTAACGCTTTGAAATTTTGCCTGTGATAGTAATGTATACTTTTTCTTCAAGCTCTGCATTTAGGCGTTTGATTACTCTATATGTACTTGTTTTAGATACACCTAGCATAGTAGCGACTTCTTGAGCTGTGTAAAATTCTTGTCCGACTGAAACAGTTTTTGTGTCTTTGTTTTCCATAGTTAGATCTCCTTTATCTTTCATAATTTTATAAACAAGAGATAGTATTCAATATCATTCAATTTAAGGTGAGGAATTTCTTCTCTTTGTTAATTTGAATACATTGTATAAAATTATTTTAAAGATAACGAATGTGTCAGGATAAAAAATTAAATCAACATTTTTTACGATACATTGTGACTTATTACATCCTTCATACGATGTTTTAATAGCTTTAATTTACTGTGCCGATAATGGAGATCTTTCTATTTTATATGATGTACCAAAATCGTGGGT
>NZ_JAHOCB010000049.1:0-21803 GCF_019125875.1 Erysipelatoclostridium sp. MSK.23.31
TTCTACAGAAGCATAAAAAGATTTTAAATCTATAGCCATATATATCCTGTTTCCTTCACTCAACATTCTCACCTCAACTGCCTTTAATTTAATTATTAACACATCATTAGTAATTAAACCGATTATAAAACGATTATAAAATTTAAAAGTGCGTAATTCAACGAACTACACACTCAAACATTAATTATTTACTTTTAACTGGCAAATTAAGGTTTTCATATTTAATCAATACAACTGCTATGCGGAGTATATCCTGCATCTACTGCTTCATTTTCACTACCAAAATATGTACGATTTTCCTCCTTAGGAAGAGAACCACAGTCATTATCGTGATATACTTTGGTATTCTTATTCCCTATTACTGCTCCAGAATTATGAGTCTCTTTATCTTTAACTACACCATCTACAATCTGACCGTTTCCGCTGCTTGTTCCATCCTGGTAATTGATTGTAATATCAGGCTGAACATTATAGACAAATACATTAAATTCTACACCTTGACCACTGTCTTCAACTGAATAAGCTTCTATTTTAACACCTCTGGCAACCAGTTCTGTATCTTTGAAAACAGGTGTAACCCTATACAAAACATGATTATTCGTTTCTTTAACATATTCAGCTACTTCATTTTCAAACGGAAGCATACCCTCTACATTAAAATATCTTGTTCCCGTGATCAGGTTCTTTTCATTGGCATTTTCACCTGCCAGTTGAAATCCAATCAAATGTGATCTATTGTATAAATATTTTCCATCAACTGAATCATATTTAGCAAGCTGCCATCCAGATGGTTTTATCATTCCAATTGAGCCTCTCTTTTCAGTCGGTATTAATTCCTTACATATATTTGCATATGCAACACCGCAGCGCCCTAATTCGTCTAAATCAGTATACAGTTCAAAAGCATCTGTTCGTTTTTTATCTTCATCACTGAATTCTGCTTTATTTCCATTAACTTCTACATAAATTTTATCTGTGTAATCTGGTATATTTTCAGTTATTAACTGTGTCTTATCATTAGTATTATTAGTACCTGCAGGCTCAGATTCAGCTGTTGAACAGCCAGATAGTGTTACAACCAGTATCAGATTAATAATTATTAGTATTACTTTTTTCACTAGAAATGTACCCTCCATTTTTACAATAAAATCAGCCATTTTGGCTTAGTCATTATCATTTAAATACCAAGTTCTTTTTTTATTCCATCCTGGAGTATTTTAGAAAAATTAAGTTTCTTTTTCATTCCAGCTTCATTAAGCCATGAGGGAATTGTCACAGTTTTCTTTACACTTTTACTGGACGATTCCTTCACAACTTTTTCTATATCAATTTTGATTAATGCTATACACTGATTCTCTTCAAGGTTTATATTCTTTATTTCTGAAGGCTTTGGTGCTCCCTCAAATAAATCTTCTATATAATCTTCTAAAACCAGTTCAGCAGCTTCAGTAGCATAACGATATGCATCTTGGGTATTATCAGCACAACTTATTGCACTTGGCAGATCAGGAAAAGTAATATTAATTGCACCTTCTTCATCAAACTCAAATACTGCAGGATAAATAATTTCTTTTATCATTAAAACTCCTCCTTATCTATTTTATGGTGAGACTACTTTAATAGTCCCGCTTGTTTTAAAATCGCACGCTCAGTCCCTTTTGACAAATCTTTTCTATGCATTGGTACAGTAGTCTGTTTTCCAATTTCATAGTTAATCATCATTAAATGAGAACCTTTCTGCCTAATTTCAACAAAACCGTTTTTCTTCAGAAGTCTCACCATTTCTTTTGGTGTCATAGGCATAACAATACCTCCCACCAGTTATATTTTAACACGTATTTATACGTGTAGTCAATTATATTGTTAAGTATTTCCATATTATTATACCTCCAGATTTGATAACAGCTTATACTTTTCACCGTTTTTAGGATTTGTATATATTCTATCTGAAGAAGCATTACATGTCTGCGAATACTTAGATACAAGGATGCCTATATCATCGTATCCCGCCTCATTGATTTTATTCAGGACAGTTTTAAACTGGCCGTCTGTCTGCGCTACAAAAAGTACCCTTTGAGCCATAGCCGATATATCAAAATGTTTTACATATGTGCCTTCAGCAATTGCATTTTCATAAGATCTGATTTTTGATTTAAATCTTTTTAGGCTTGCATATGACCTTTCGATTTCTATAAAAACAACTATATATCTTTCCTTCGGAGACATCAGATACTCTGCTTTTGGTCTAAACAAAATAACAGCATCCGGCATATTTCCAGTTCCCTTTATAAATCCTTCTTTTTCATTATAAATTTCTGCAACTTCAAACTTGCTTTCGCTGTTCTTGAATTCATAATCCAGAGAATCACATACCATAGCAACCTGACACTGGTGATACATGCGGTAACTGCTGGCATTTTTCAATGCCTTTAAATTAGTTTCAACTTCAGCACCTAAATCTTTCATGATTTCGACCCCTTTAGCACCCAAAGAAACTATTTTGTACCCCTTCATTTTTTTTACGGTATATTCAGGCGGTATAAATGTTTCTATTATACTAAGATATCTATATTTAGCAAGTTGTGTGATTCTTTCATTTACTGTTCTTTTTTTACAGTCTGTCTTATAAAATTTATATATGTAAATCATATCTACAAAATTGTGTTTTCCAATTTTTCTCATCAGTTCAATATCTTCTGTATCTAATTTCGGTCTGTTAATATTACCCATAAACTTATCCTCCATAATCATTTTATAAACAGCGGTATAAATGCAAGTACTGTAATTACAACATACAGTAAAGAAATCACCGCATTTATTTCATAATATAAACTTTTTGAATGCCATTCATTTTTATTTTCGTTCTTCTTGTATACCGGCCGTGTATATCTGTATATAAGTATACCCGCCAGTAACGCCATTATTGAAGCGGCTCCGTTTTGGCCAAAACTTCTCACCACTATATCAAGCACACTCATAACCGCATTCTGCATTATCAGCAGATAAGTACTTGGTGTTCCAAAAAGCCTGGCACTTAGCATGATCATAAATTTGAAATAGCCGTATAAAGACAAAACTGCAAAAATGAGAATAAATGGTTTTCTGTACTTATACGGTATGATTTTTATCAGTTTATTTTTCAGTATATACTTTATGTAGTCAATATTTAATCTTCCCACATCATCATTCCTCCTTTTACATCATCGCTTGCTTCTGCAGGAATCAGTGAATCCCCCTCATCAAGCAGTTCCTTCTCGTATTCTTCCAGTTCCAGATTTTTAAAATGCTTTCTGTACACTATTTTTTCAGCTTCTTCCCTGCTCAAAAAATCTCTTGCCATCAGCTTATGAGCAAACCTGCGATTCTTATTCAAGTTTTCCTGTACTTCAGTAATGTTTTTATGATCAACCAGTCTGCCTTCAGTATAACGATACGGAGGCTTAACTTTGATCAGAATACTTTGTTCTTTTCCTTTTTCTTCACTCGATAAATACCCTACAAATGTCGGCAGATTCATCAGATCATTTTTGCTTACATCCTGTGAAGGAATATTTCTCTGCAGAGTCATCGCTGCGGTTTCCTTTTGTTTGAAAGAAATAAACGTATTTATATTCCCCATCAGCTGTTTTAAATAATCCGGATCAAACTGTTCAATAAACTGTGTAATTAAAAACAGCCCCAGTCCTCCTTTACGTGACTTGGCTCCAATTTTGGGAAAGATGGGCATCTGTACATCATGTGCTTCATCTATAAAAAGAAGATGAAGCATAGAAAAATCGGGACGGGCTAACGACGTCAAATAATACTGTGTTGTCAGGTATCCGCAGATCACTTTAATATCAAATTTGCTCAAACCCTTTAAATTAAACAGAATAATATATCCTTCATCCATCCATTTTCGAATATCCTTTACACAGTCAAATTTATTTGGAAGGCCAAACATCAGCTTTTTCTGCCGAGTATTTTTAAAAGGATCCAGCCGGTTTAAAATCGGATCTGAGACAGACTGGTTAAATCTTGTATTCTTAAGAAAATTAATCTCATCTGCAGCATAGATATCTTTAGACAGCCTCTTTATTAATTCCTGCCTGAAAGTATCATCATTAGTATTAAAAATCTCCTGCATATCAAAAACAGAATGATCCTCACTGTCCTCTAAAAGAGCTTTTAAAGCACTGGACATCATACGATCAACCTGAATAGTATTCTGATCACCATACAGCGATTTGAAAAAATCTAATGTTTCCGTCGGATCAGATACATTTGAATTCAGCAGCGAGACAGGAAATATATAATCATCAATAGACAGATCAATATATCTTACCTTTTTCAGCAGCTGTTCAACATCATGCCCATCATCTCTTAACTTCAAAATTTTGTCTATAACACCTAAGGCACTGGATTCAAGCGGATCAAAAAGAGTAAATCCCGGTGCATTTAGATTTTTTAATTTATTCAGAAGTAACACATCTATCATTTCTTCAACTTCCGATGATTTCCCTGACCCGGTTGAACCCGATATAATACCATGCTTTCTTGCCTGATTCAGATCCAAAAACACTTTTCTGTCTTTTTGAACCGGATGATAATTTTTACCTACATAGATACCTTCCTTATACTCATCTTCATTCAAGGTAATCTGTCCAGGAAATAAATAATTGATTCTTTTAATAGTATCTTCATCTTTTCTAAATAATGTCGGGAGCTGAAAAATATTTGCAAACTCACTTCCGGATAATCTTATCGGCATAAACTTATTTTTAAACTTGACACTAAGCCGTCTTTCATCAGCTGTCAACGAACAGATACTGCCTGCAATATTCATAACATTGGTTCTCGAATATTTACTGTCGCCGCTTACCTGAATAAGAGCTTCAATCTCTACATCTGTTCCACCTCTTCCAAATCTGAAATTATTCTTTTCCTTTAATGAAATATCTGTAACTCTAAACCCTATAACTATTCTTGTTCTTGGCTGAAGCATAGCCAGTATATTCATGAACACCGTGTCATTTGTAAATGCAGAAAGTTTCTTATTTTTCCCTCCTGCTGATTCATAATCATACAGCGTATCAACTACGCTGTACTCCTTCAATACTGCATTTGATTTAAAAACAACAGCTTTATTAGCAAGCCAGACAGTTACAGCATTTACAGCTGCATCCTGATTCACAGAATCACTGATCCACAAATAGAAATTGATTCTGTTATCTTTATCACAGTCGATTATATATTTATAATTAAAGGCACCTGCAAATATATTTTTTAATGTAAGTTTCTCTCTTGCAGATCCTATATTCTTAAAAAGCATAATCGTATTTTCAAGACTGAACTGATAATCTCTTTTTGGAATAATTTGATAATACATATTTTTCTCTCTCCTGTTCTGTTCAAAAAAATGTACCAGTAACTGGTACATTTTAAAAACTGATTTATATAATATATTTATTTTGTATTTTAAATATATATTTTTTCTTTATTGATAATATTGTTTTATTAAAGTATTAATGGTCTAATATGGCTGTTTACTGCTTTGAGCCGATAAGGTTTTGTCCATAAGAGTTTAATAAGGATTAAAACGATAGTAATCGAGGAATTTTTTACTTTTTTGAAAAACAAAAAAGCTATATATATCAACAGTTTTGAGCGAAAAAACTATGGTTACAGCTATGGTATATCTCCCATAGTAAAACCATAGCAAAAACCATAGTTAAAACCATAGTTTTTATCACTTTTTATCGCCTTGATAATTTTATATTTCCAGACTGGAAATTACAGTTAAAACTCACGCCTCGGCCATTATCAAAATCATTACAATACCATACCATTACCATAGTAATACCATAGTAATGGCATAGTTGCGCTTTGCCTCACTCCTGCCACCTTTATAAATACAGTCTATCTTATCACTATATAAAAATGTACCAGTGACTGGTACATTTCATCCGTAAAAATCATCAACTAATAAACTTGCACCGTATCCAAAAAACAATAATTAAGTTCCGTCATAAAATAAAAAAGAACGTGTCAACGTCCTTTTTCCCAGTTTAGCCCAGACATTATTCTCATCTTAGTTGATTGTCAAATATACCTTATCAAATAACAAATAAGCAATACTTTAATTTTTCATCTAATAATATTTTATTCGGAACTTCTTGATATTCATATTCTTTTTAGTCACTTATTCTGTTTTGAAAAATTCCTCCTGTATAAATAAGCAACTATAAATAATATCTCCAGTATTCCTAATCCTAAAATATTTTCAAAAACATTACCTGCATTTAGTTTTAAAAACAATACAGCTGCCACAGACAGCAACAGCAACACTGACATACCGGCTATATTTATTAATAAAACATTATCATATTTCTTTTGAACTACTGAAACACATAAAATTATTATAATTAACAGTATACATGCATACGTCAGATAACTAAAAACACTCTGCACTTTGCTATACTTCATTTGTTCCATGATTTGCGATTGGGTTAGCTCTACACTATTTGAAACATTTTTTTTGAGTAGTTCAATTATAATATGAATCATTTGAAACAGAACTAAACATACTGTATTTATTATACAGAACTTTGTAACAATAGACTTTTCCATAGATTAGACCTTAAGTGTATATGAACGTGAACAATGCCCAAAATTCCACGTGAAAGCCGGCAAGTATGGTGGATCATATGTAGCTTCAACATCATAATCACATGTAAACTTAACAGACAGCCTTCCCACTTTTTCCTTTCCAGTTGAAGCATTAAACCATCTTGGTGTAAAAGCACTACCCCATGAGCCAAAATCTACATTCAGCTGAGGATTTGAGATTGATGTTATATTTCCAGTGCTGGGATTATATGTAAACTTGCAGTAAAGAATAGTTGTCCATTCTTTTTTATTTCCTTTAACAGTTTTAGTTTCATATGATTTAAAAGTTTTTGATTTGGTTGTACTTGCCCTTGTAACAGGCATATCAATCTCATGAGTAATATCATATCCATAATACTCTATATCATTACTAATAATCAGCAGTTCATTATTTGAATACATATCACGATACCTATCAAAAAATTCTTTGGTCACATCCTGATTTCCCATAAATACTGTTACGTTAGTCTCGTCACTGAAACATTCATCCATGAACTCCTTAAACAGCTGCGAAACATCACTAGCAGCATTTACTGTAGAAACAGCAAATAATCCAATTGATAAAATCGCCACTAGACAACTGATAAATAACTTCTTCATAATTTTCCCTCCATTTCATCATCTGTGCTATCTGTAGTATAACAAAGTATATTTATATTATAAGTATATCATTTGTTAATATTACTATCATTAAATATAATAAGAATTCAATCATAGTCCCAATATAATATTACTCTTGGAATTTTCAGCGTTAAATGATAAAGAAGCCGGTATTTCTACACAATCACTCTCAATAAAAAATGTACCAGTCACTGGTACATTCCCTTTATAAAAATAATTAACAATTTTTAAACAGATACCGTATCAGTATTTGTAAAAAAATGTATCCGTGATATAATAATACAGGCTGTCTTACCTCCAACCACCGGAAGGAGGTGACTGCCGTGGAGGTACTAGAATCCATCTTAGTTTCTATCGTAGCAGGTGTAATTTGCCATTGCATCTGCAAGTGGCTTGATAGAAGATAGCATGACAGCCTGAGCACTAAAAAAGGAACGTAGCCGCGTTCCTTTTTTATTTGCCGTGGCTTAGAATCCATCTTTGCCTAAGCACATTATATAATATGCCCCGATAAATATCAAGTACACTTAAAATAAAAAATTTATTTTAAAAGTACAAATAAAATACCTTTTTCAGCATCTTTACCATTGTTCTTACAATTACTAACTGTCAGTATAAAATGTACCAGTGCCTGGTACATTTTCCCTCTAACATCTCTTTAATAAACCTTATAGACATCCCATTATAATGAATAAGACTCATAATTTTTTTAATGTTTCATATCGTACTCCATCCCCCTCACACATTGATTCTACAAAACCATTGAATCCTTGGTAAATTGTCTAATTCCTCACGATAAATTAACATTCCCATACTTAGTTCACTACTTTTAGCACCGTTACGCCCAGATGCAATTAGTCACACTTTTCATCCGATATTTTTTCTGTTACACCTTTTTTTGATAAACAGGTTGTGTAGCTGTTTATATTTAATCTAGTATCTTTAATACACGCTTTTATTTAAAAAATTCATATTTTATATTTTTCAAAAAAACACAAAGAAACAATTCATAAAAATAGAATGGTTTTTTGTGTCTTTATATATTTAATTAACTTGAAATTTTTAAATTCTTTTATAACTCACTTATTCATTAATTGAACATTTTACCTTTAATCGATTCTTTATTCTTTAATACATAATGCGCCAAAATAGTAGCACTCACACAGCCAACAATAACATAAATATCACTTGAGGTAGTATCACCTGTTTTGACAGATGTTATTTTTTCTGACTTTGTATCTGGAACAGTTTGATTATTAACACTAGTCAGTGTTTGTCTTGCAGTCCATTGCCAGACATGTTCACCATTATAAATTGGATCATTATTTGCTGTATAAATCCAAGAACTATGTCCACCTGTTTCATATGTACTTAAAATTGCACCTTTATCCTTCAATAAATTATATACCCTCAAGGCACTTTCTTCATATTTTACAGTTGTATCATCCTTAGCTTGAACAAGCCAAACCGGAGTATCGATTGCTTTTATTTCTTCGTCTGTTATTTGTCTTCCCTGACCATATGTATTTATATTTTTTTGATCGATTGCCGGACAAGTAACAACTGCCGCTGCAAACAAATCAGGATTATGAACAACCATATCTAGCGTCATATACCCCCCTGCCGAACAACCATATACATATATACGTGCAGTATCAACATTATTATTCTGAACAATATACTCAATTAAATCCTTTGCATCATTTAAATTTTCTGACCATTCATGAGGTGTTTGCGGTGCTAAAACATAGGCTCCATCAAATATTTTCTGAGCCTCATCACTAACAAAAGAAACCGCTCCTCTATTTGCTTTTAATTGCGATAAATTATTATAATGTAAACCGCGATATCCAGATTCTCCCCCACCATGAAACCAGACAATCAGTGGATGCTTTTGTCCATCATTAGCATTTTTGGGCGTATAAAACTGATATTTAAATCCATTATGTTCTCCTTCGGTAAATTTTTCAATTTCCTCATTCTTTATACCTTGATTTTGATTAAAAGTTACATTAACTGTTCTACCATCTTTCAATGGTAAGCTCTCATTCAAAGTAATCGTGTAATCTATTTTCAATAAAGAATTACACCCTTTTTCAGTTGTAAAATTAGCTGTAAAATCTAATGTCTGTTTACATGAAACTCCGCTATCTGTTACTAAATGTAAAATAATTTTTCCATCTTTTAATTCCATACTTTCAATCTTACGGTCACCTTCATATAAACCACAATGTTGTAAACCATGTTTTGAATCATCTCCAAAAAATTCTCTTTCTTGCTCAAGTGTGTATATACTTGAAGAAACAGCGTGAATGTTAAACATATCTTTATTAATTCTTGTTTCGTCAACATCTAAATTAGAAACATCCAAAATAACAGTATCAATTGCTTCTCCATCGTCATATACTGTTGACTGTAAATCAAAATTTACAGTTTCTGCTTCAATCGCATAAATTGGCGAAATCATAACTGTTGCCAGTAACAGCACACTCAATAAACCACTTAATAATTTTTTCATCTTATACATATCCTTCCTTTCTATCAATAAGTATAAGCAAAAGAAATTATTTATTATATCGAATTATTGACTTATTTATATTAGAATTGTGACTTTCTGAATTGTCCTGGGGTTTGCTTGAAGAATTTTTTGAAATGGCTTATGTATTGTGTCTCACTTGTAAAACCTATACACAGCGAAATTTCTGCAACTGTTTTTTTTGTGTTTTTCAGCAAATCTAACGATTGATTTAATCTATACTTTATTAAATATTGCTTAAATGATATTCCCAACTCCCTTTTAAACATCCTTGCAAAATATTCTCGAGAAAAACCAAAATAATTAGCCACACTATACAAATGAATATTTTCACAATAATTTTGATGAATATATTTTAAAATATCTTTTGTCTTTTCTGTTGAAATATTTCTTCTTTCCATCTGACAACAATCATACAATAAGCCTATCATCTTTAAAGTTAATGCATATATTCTAATATATTTGCTTGCACTTTCACTAACATATAATTCATATATCAATAACATATACTCTGCTAGTTTTTTATTTACCTCTCTTTTCGAAATATCAAAAAATATTTCTTCTATATTAGGTATTAAACTCTCTAAAAATAAATAATTTATCTGCATTGTATACCCAACTATTTTATCCTCACTATAGTCAAAATGTGGAATAGAAAAATGTATTTCCTTACAATTAGCTAAACTCACACCATTTTTTTCAACAACTTCATGAAATCTACCATTATAGAAGTCTACTTTTCCATCAAATACTATTGAAATTTCCAGTGCTCTATGCCAGTGTGCTTCGACTTTCTGAAATGGACTTTTTTTATGTAAGTATATTGATAATGGTAAATTATGCATTGTTTTTGTTATCTCATAATATGCAGCACCCATACTCTTCTCACTTTCGTCATCTTTTTAAATAATTATATCTCATTTTTAAAAAGTATGTGTAGTGAAAAATCCAATCATTGTTAATAATATTGTAGAGAAGCGACAAATTCATCACAAATACTATCCTAAATATTTCATTGGTATTTTAAAATTTCTAATATCACTATATTTTTTGATAGAAAAAACATTCACTAGTGTATTTAATGTACCAGCGACTGGTACATTGCATTTTTAAAGCTTATTTTGAACACTTTTATTTCTTCAACGGACGATCATATATCAAATCTTCATAAAAACCTACTTCCCACACAAAGGTTTCAAATGGTTATCTCTGACCATCATATCAGGAAGCAGTAAATCCTTCAAACGGCTCAGGCAGCTGCTAATTATCCAGACTGTTTTTTCGTGAACCTTTTTCAGTCCCTTAACCATTGTATATACGGACTGCAATTTATTTTAAAAATTCACATCATGCTGGCGAGGCAGACAGTCACCATATTCATCGATGTCTAAATTAATATCTTTTAGATATTCCACAAACTAGTCCCTCCATTGCATATTACCAATATAATTTATTTTTCTCCTGCCTCATCAAATCAAAATCGTGCTAATAGTTTCATCCTTATTATATCATTTTACAAGTGATCCTGCAGTACACCTGACTGTATACGAGGCATTGTTTCTGGATATTTCAAGTATAAACTGTGTGTTATCAGAAATAACGATCCTGATCTGATACTCTGTATAATAAAGATCATCATCCTGTATATATTCTGTTTCGCCTTTATATATATCAGCCTTAAATTTCCTTTTGCCCTCATATGCACGAATGCTGTAATCATCGTCTCCTTCTTTTTCATTTGTCTCAACGTACTTCATAACAAGCGTATTTGTTTCTTCATCATACGTACTGCTTTGATAATTCAAATTTGCATAATCAAAAAGCATAGGTTCTGTCACTTCCTGTTCCCTGTAATAGTTATTATCAGTCAAAACCTCACTTTCTTCATTTTTATAACTGCTGCTTTTCTTACTTTTCTCAGGCCTGTCAAAACAGTTAACAAGAAGCAGCATGAGGACTGCTGTTAAAATAATCTTTACAATATCTTTCTTCACTAATACAGCCTCCTGAAGCATATCGTTCTGTCCTTCCAGTGTTCACTGTAGTTGTCAATTTTTACAACATCATTGGTGCGCGGTGCATGGATCATCTTCCCTTCTCCGATATATATTGAAACATGTGAAGGTGTTGTACCGCCCTTGTTTCTTGCAAACAGGATTATATCACCCGGCCTGAGCTCTGACTGACTTATCTCGATACCTGCAACAACCAGTTCCTTAGTTGTCATGTTGCCAATATCTATCCCCGCCTGATAATACGACCAGCATACAAAGCTCGAACAGTCAAACGTGCTTAACTGCGGGTTTTTTATTTCGTTCATTGAGTGTCCGGCACCCCAGACGTATTTACACCCTATTTTCTCTTTTGCCTTTTCTACGACCTTATTTCCGCTTGAAAGCTTCTGCTGATTATAACTTTCAACTGACATGTTATCGTACACATATAGATTATATTTATCCATATGGCCAATCAGAGTTTCAGGATAATCTATATCAGTAGCCCATTTCTTTAGACATCTGGCAAATTCTTTAGGATTGCTTACTCCCTCAACCGGATAGCTGCTGCTTGAATTTAACAGTCGGCTTCGATCTTCAATCGATTCAGTATATGAATCGTATGCTCGAAATGTTGCCCTTATCTGATACGACGAACCATCCGGTCTCTGTTCACTGGTAAAAAGTGTACATGTCTTTCCAGTCCAGTTTTTCCCTGCCTTGATGCCAAACAGGTTATGGTATGTATATGCCAGACCCGAAAGACCCGAATTTTTTCCAGTAGATTCCTGAATGATCTGCGCCAGTGTAACGGATGCAGGATGCTTATATTTCTCCTGGCACTGCAGACTTGCAATCACCATTTCCTCTTTAATACACTGAGGAAGTCCTGAAACCGTAATATCTCCGTTCCCGCTTGATGAATTACCGTCAACAAGCATAAAAATAAATATAATTACTATTAAAACCGACACAACCATAGGTGCAAGAAAAATACCGAATATCACTTTTCTAGGTTTCATCATCTTCCTCGATCAGTTCATTTAAAAAACTGTCAATCTCATCTTTCTGCTCTTCTGTAACCTTTTCATCATGTTCAGCAGTCTCATCTGATGCATCTGTACTGTTCGACACTCTATCTTCTTCCGGTAATTTTCTATATTCCTCATCCCTGGATACTTCATCACTTTCACCATCCAGAACATCATCTTCTCTATCGCAGGAATCATTCAGATCACTATTATCTGTAGATGAGATTGAGCTTTTTTCATCATCTGTTTCACTTTCATGATTCAAACCGTCTTTATCATCAGTCTCGCTCAGCTCATTCCTGTTTCCAGGTGATGACTCGTCACTGTCAGGAGCATCTTCTTCATTTTCAGCATCGATGCCGTCAAACTCCTTATCCACATCAAACACATCAGTATCCTCATCTTCAGCTGAGCCTTCATTTCCTTCATCACTTTCATCGTCTGAACTTTCCTTATCTGCAAGTTCGTCATTTTCCTTTACACTTGAAACTGAATCTTCACTATAAGTGTCCATGTCCTCATCTGTTGAATCACTCGCTGCTTCTCTTTCAGCCTTTTCTTTTGCAACCCGTTCTTTATGGTTGCTGTAGACATCTCCCGGTGCGATGTCACCGTTTAAAATAGCTTTGCCAGCATCAATAATCGTCGAGTCAGATGAAATGCCAAGATCATTGGTTATCTTCTGCCAGATTTCCTGCCAGTGATTAAGCAGATACCACATAGCGTACACTGCTACGATATCAAAAATAAGCAGAAACAGAAGCGACTTTGCCACGATACCATTAATAAATATCATCATAAATGACAGAAACATATTAAAGGCAAGTGTCACAAAAATAAACATGATTGTCCACTTCATCCTTGCCATAAACCATGAACTTGCTACCCGCATTTCATTTTTAAACAGCATAAATACCAGTCCGTAAACCGATACATTAAGACTGACCTCTTTGGCCAGAGAAAAACCAAACAGGAGCACACACGCTCCCCCGATTACCAGAGCTGTAAGAAGTCTGTGAACAAGAAAAATAAATGACTCGCCTAAAATAATCAGGCACTGTGCCCCGCTGTATCCGATCTGATCATTACCGTTCTTCTGTCTTTCAATTCTTGCATTTTCTGTAGAAGGATTGTCAAGCAGATCCTGAAGCCTTTCCTCGCCGGTTTTAACTGCCGTCCAGTCCTTTCCTTTATATGTTCCTTTATATTCACTTGGAATCTGATCCGCACTGGTTACCCCGAAATGTCTCAGCGTGAACCCCTGCTTCTGCAGTATATCAAATATCATGCTTTTTACATTTATTTCAACAGGCAGATCGGAACTTTCATACTGATCATCGACAAGGTTAAAACTCGTTGAAATAGACTGATTCACAAGTGTATCGACATAACTGACTACATTTCTTCCGCTTTGAGCAATCGTAATTATCACTATGCATGAAACAACCACCTGTATAACTGTGGAAATTATCGTTTTATATGTAAGCACCCGTTTCGTAGATCCTAACAGTTTTTTTATTACTGCGACGAGCCCAAAAAGTACAATTATCTTATAAAACCAGCTGCTTGTATCCGACCAATCAAAAATCGCCTTATCAAAAGTATTAAAAATTGTTGCTACTGTTGTTTTCCAGAAACTGCTGCTTGCAAGATTATAAGCAATTAGAACCATCAGCGACATTAACCCTCCGATAGATTCAATAATATTTATAACGATCCCTAATGCATGCATCAGTATCGTATCAGGATCTACTAAAGACAGATCATATGAAAGAGCAGTTATCATGCTGTTGGAAAAATTCTTAACATAATCCATATCTGCCTCTTTTTCCCTGGTAGTCGTATCAATCGACATAATCGCTGATGAATAAAAATTTGATGTATTTAACCTGACATCGTCACTTTCTGTTTCACGCCCTTCATCAAGCTCCTCTGTCGTTGTTTCATCTGGGGGTTCTGCCACAACCGGTTTAATATTTACTGTTGCCGTGACAGTAAAAAACACCGCAAGAACAAGTATTATCGTTCTAAGTTTTAACTTTCTAATCATCATACAGGCCTCCCGTTTCTTTCTTATTTAAAAATGTACCAGTGACTGGTACATTTTTATCATCCGTATCCAGTTGTTCCTGATTAGATTCTTCTTCATCTTTAAGTGTCCTGAATATCTCTGCAAAACACCGGGGTATCTTGTTTTTGGTCAGACACTTGCGGTTGTTGTAATCCTGCATTAAGAAATTATATTTCTTTTCCTCAGTAACCCCTTCATCCTGAGTATGATCAATCAACGCTCCTCTAACTGCTGGATGATTTGATAATTTCATTTCCTCTAAAATAAATTCAATTTCTTTAGATGATTTCAGACTGCCTACAAAAATCTCACCGACATTATTTAAAATCGCATCACTTATTGATGACAGCTCCTGAGTTATTAAAAACGGATGTGTCTGAAGTGTTCTGGCCTGACGTACTACATTGTCGACCACTTCTTCCCCGCCGGGGGTTTTCTGATACACTTTATATTCATCAAACACAACTATTGTTTCCTGTTTTGAAAAACGTTTCATAAAACCGTCAATTATCCCCTGTACTCTGGAAAACAGCATCGCAAAGATCGCATTATCAAGCCTGTTTGGATCGTTTTCCATTTTTTCACCGGCAGTTGACGGCATCTTTTCAAAGGTTATAAGATTGTACGGCTTTGTAAGATTGAATGCACTGTCATATCTGCTTTCCTGAGTTGCAAAAAACAGCCGCATGGTCGAATCATTCGCAAGTGTCATAACCTGTTCAGCTGTTGTTTTATCGTATTTGACAAGTTTTTCTGAAATAAGATATGTAAGTGTCTTCTGGTGTATTATCCTGTTTTCATAATCTTTAAGCATATCATAATGCGCTTTTTCTATTGCACGAAAGTTTGTATCAATACTTAGTCCCAGTACATTAAGCATACTGTCTATATCTCTCATCGCTTGGCCAAGTGCTTCTCTGTCGTCATTCTGGTTCATCAGGTACGGATCAAACATACCGGACGAGCAGTCTTTAGAGCCGATTTTTAAGTGAGCAGCGTTATCGCCAAGAAGCTTGATTTTTTTCTCGCGATCCCCTTTTGGATCCACTGTCAGTACCTTCATTCCTTTGAAAATCATATTCTGGAAAGCCTCTAAATCTGCCAGCTGTGTCTTGCCTGCACCAGTTTCACCGACAAAGACAATAGCCGGAGCACTTGTTTTTGTTTTTCCAAGCAGCGGTTTTGAAATATCGTGAAAGATTGGTATTCCTCCCGGTACCGTATAGCTTATGATCATTCCTTCTTCTTCATCGCCGATATACAGCCCTCCTAAAAAATTATATCTTGCAAAAAATCTTAGATCAGTCGTATTGATATAATTAGAAAAACTGATTCTGTATGGAAAAAGATTATTGGCCATAGATATCTGCGCCCCTATTTCATTTGTCAGGAGTATTCTTTTCGACTCAAACTTTGCTCTTAAAAATTCACTTCTTTTATTAAGCATATCGATCTGATTAGCTCTGAGCCTTATAAACATCTGAAACTTTATCTTAGACCCTTCAATAGCGGGATCAACTTCTTCTCCTGCTTTTGCAATAAGCTCTGCCTTTGACATTTCCCTGTCTTTTGCATCTGCCAGTGAATCATATCTCTTCTGATCCTTTTTTATTTTCTCTTTTTTAACTTTCATATTTTTCTTGAACTCTGAAGTCTGTTCAAGATCAAACTTAATAAAAAGATCCGACGGATAAGATTCAAGCTGTAAACTGTTGATCACATCATCAGCTCTGTCGCCATTATCAGCTTTGAGCGTCTGAAAACTCGATACTGCGTGCGTACGACTGTACAGAGTTTTCCACACTGATGATCCTGCCTGTTTATAAGTATATTTGATCTCAGAAGGATTTTCCTCTACATAATAATCAGCTATTACTTCATCAGCGGGGACAGCAGTATAATTATTAAGTGCTGTTACATCATTACTGTCCATTCTTTGAGCAGGCACTGTCTTTTTGAGCTTTTTCAGGATCTCTTTTTCTACTGTTTTGTACAGCTCCAGTTCCTGCTTTGACAGAGGCCGGTTTTCACTTCGAAAAAGTTTTAAGGGAATCTTCTTCTTTATTTCATCCCTGCCGTCACAGAAAACAAAATATATTTCATAACGGTACCTTACTGCTGAAGATAGAATTTCCTTTAACGATTTAATGTAATCCTTTGCCAGATGCATCAGTGCCGGATTTCCGTGATCTTTAAAATTATCTGTATAAGCCTTATATATCTTATTATTGTCTATTTTTGTAGGCTTGATGATAATTCCACCCGGCATATTGACATCCTGTATGACCTTGACCATGTCATCGATCAACGTAGCACACTGGCTTTCTGAGGCAAACAGAGAATTAATCGGCCTGATCCGGTAATAATAACTGACTACATCTTCGTGATATAAAATATTATCGTATCCGTGTACTATTCCTACATGCATTTACATAAACAGCTCCTTTCGTCTTAGGTCTTATATAACGTTTAATGCCTTTAGAATCATATACATACCTGTATTTTTTTATGTTCAGATAATAAAATTCCTTCAGCTTTGTTCTTCCTGTCTCATTATTTATCTCATTGCTGTATATCACAGCGGTAACAACCGCACATGCTGCTAAAGCTGCGGCTATAAAGTAACTAACACTTCCAAAAATAAAGGACAAAGGAAATCCTATAACCGCCGTTACTGTAAAAAAACCCAGAACCGCGGAAAAAAGTGTTGTATACCCTTTTACCTCTATCCCGACATAAGGTATATATACTTTACCTTTGTGTGTTTCAGCAAGTGTATAGTTGTATGCTGATCTGGCCATTATAACGGTATCCCAAGTACTTCACGGAAGAACGTTTTAATCAGATTAATCAGCCACATAAGCGGTGTGGTTACCCATCCGATAACAGTAGAGGCATCATTTGCCATTATCACGCAGAAAATAACAAGTACTACAAATCCCTCTATAACTTCATCCAGCATGCTCAATGCCTTTCCCGTACGTTTCCATGATGCCATTGCACTTTTAATAATAAGGAACATAATTCCCAAAAAGATAATAATGATAAATACTCTCCATAAAAATCGACCAAATTCTGTATTTAAAAGATTCATTAATTAATATACCTCCATAACTTTGACTTTGTTTTTTTCTATATCGATCTCAAAATGATATTTTAAAATCATCTGCATTTCTGAAACCGTCTGTTTAAGCGTACAGTTTACATAGTATGTGTCTTCACTCTTTGTAACATCACTCATACCGTTAAGCTCCAGTGAAGTGTTGTCATCGAGCGGCAGCAGTCTGTCCGGCTCTAAAAACAACAGCCTTGCCTGTGTGATATCATCATTGTACGTTTTTAAAAACAGTTCAATTGTATTTTTAACATCACTCTTTGTTTCCTCATCCACAGATTCAGAGCCCTTGTCAGGATCGTAGCCGTATGAATCCAGGACATCTTTGTCTTTTACAGCTTCAGCTTCATTCTTAATATTTGTAACCGGTCGTATGACCTTGTATTTATCACCGTTTTTACCAACTGTGATTTTATTAAACATAGTATTAACAGCAGTCTCGCTGTCTTTGACCTTCACATCATAAGTGCATTTTATATAGTAGCTGTAGATCTGATTTATACTGTCGAGCTTTTCAGTGTTATAGATGGTTACGGATCTGACATCAACCGATTCTACATCACTAGCATATTCATAACTGTACGCATCATCTGAAAGCGTAAAATTCTTTAAACGCTCCTTTGTTTCATCGCTTCTGGGATAGCTGTAATAGTCTGTAATATACGCACTTACAAACGCCTGATCTTTCAGTTCGGTATAACTGTTTTCTTCTCCTGTATCAAACAGTGCCTTATACCCTCCTGCAACTCCAAAAAACAGTACCAGGATCACCAGTATCCTTTTGATCATCGCTTTTCGCTTTATAGATCTGACCAGCCTTATTTTTCTTTCCTGCAGCTCTTCAAGAGATACCTCCTCTTCTTTTTCATCGTCTGCCCTGTTTTTAAGAAACTTTTTTAACAGCACCGATAAATTCACCTCCAATCTCTCTAACTTTATTTACATAGCTTTTACAGATTGCAGTTATGTCAGAATCATTCAGCTTTCTAAAGCACGTCTCATCATATATTTCATATATTTCAGGAAACATTTCCTGCATGTCATCATCTCCTTCTCTAAAGCATACAAGAATATTTATCTGCACAAGACTGTTGGACAGCACTGTCCTTTCAAAGCGGTTTAGATAATCTGCTATCCTTCTTTCATATGAGCGGGGATAAGATTTTTTAAACCCGCCAAACAGTCTTAAATATTCATTTTTCACCATCATAATCTCCTTTCCAAAACGTACCAGTGACTGGTACATTTTATTTAAATGTAACGATATATCCTGCTGCAGTTCCTGACGAGTCGCTGTAAGGACTGCAGTACCATGTATGACCGGACGGACAGTTATTCTGTCCATAGCTTTTTGCATTTCTTTCAGCCGCTGCAATAGAGCCGTATTCACTAAACAGAAATATTTTTGATGGCGGCAGTACTGATGGAACCGGCTGACCGGGATTATTCGCTGTCTCATCTTTCTTACTTTCTTTCCTGTTTTCTTTCTTCGAATCGCCGCCTGATTCCTCCTTTTTTGTACGGGTATCATCCCTCTTCGATATATCCTGACTGTTTTCCGTTGCTTTCGCATTAACTTTTAGTTTCAAAACAGCCTCTGCCTTATTTTTATGTCTGTCACTGACAGTATAGATGACTTCATATTCTCCAGGTTTAAGCTCATCAGGAGCGTCGATTTCAGCCTCCAGAGAACCTTCTGCTTCATCGTACGCTTCCTTTACAAAAGAATTAAAATCTATACTGTCACCCTCTGTTATTTCCACATAGTCCGCTGTAAGAGTAAGTACAGGTTTAGTTGGATCAGCAAATTTTAATTTCAAAACAAATTCTTTCCTGTTTCCCCAGCTGTCTTTTGCAATATAGATATATGTATGCTCTCCAACAGTTGTCGCCTCAATGAGGGGAAATTCAATATCATCAGCGTTGGTTTTTTTAATAAAGCTGACCGGATCTATTTTCACACCCAGCTCATACTCATCTTCAGCTGTTTTAAATTCAAGGTATATATCCCTGTATGCCTCACTCTTCTGTTCTGTGTAATACCAGATTCCAAAAATCCCTGAAAGCAGCAGAATGCATACAGCCGAAAAAATCATATTTCTTTTTACAATGTCTGTCATAGCATAAAATCCGGATCACCTGGATCATCGTCAATTGCCTTGATAAATGCTGCCACAGCAGATTCATCGTCATACCCGTCAAACACATCACCGTACTGTCTTCCGTTTTTATACGGGGCATATGATATATTTCCCCAGCAGTCTATGCCTCTTATAAGTTCATATCCCCTGTACGTGCATATCTTTTTAGGCTGTTCTTTTATTACCTCGATCAGAGTATCAATGTATTCAGGTTCCATGAAACTGCCATGACCGGCTCTTCTTTCAGTTTTTTTCAGTAACTCCATATCAAAATTATCATGAATGAGATGCCAGTATCTGCTGTAAAGCTCATCTGTTTCATTGTCATTATTTATCCCTGTCCTTTCAGACTCTTCACACAGCTGCCTGTGCTCCTTTAAAAGTACCCGGCATTCATCAAGAATTAATTTCTGTTCATTAGTTAAATCATCCATACTGCTTTTACCTCCATTTTTTGTACCAGTCACTGGTACATTTTATAAAATAAGAGAATCAGCACTTTAATTGCCGATTCTCCCAAAATCACTTATATGAGTTATCACACATAAGTTCTTTAAATTCATAGATTTCATCAAGGGTAAGCCACTGTGGTTTCGAATCTTCGTCAAAACTGTTATAAAGAGCTACCATATATTCAATTTGCAGCTGTTCATCGCCTGCCCAGAGTTCCCTTGCATTTCTACCCCCGTTGCCAAGATAGTACTCACAGTCAGTGCGCATCCTGTCAAGCAGCATATATCGAAATCTTTCATCTTTATTCAGAATATCATCCATAATGTTACCTCCATTTTTGTACCAGTCACTGGTACATTTTAAAATAAAAGGCTCAGGAAATTCTTCCGAGCCTTTTTTACTATGATTACTGATTATATCTTTTTCTGAAGAATTCGTACATTCCGTATGACACCATACCTAACGCACTTACTGACACTAAGGCAGCCATGGCACCTGTACTGGTATCATCTGATGTATTTACTCCTCCTGACGATGGTAAAAGTTCATCATACATAACTACATTCTGCACTTCACCTGTGTCTTTAATTTTAAAATCAATAGACTGAGCAATCTTGTATCCGTCTGGAGCGATAGTCTCAGATAACGTATATGTTTCACCAACAGTTAAGTTTTTGATAATATGAGGTTCAGATGTTGACACCCATTCATCTAAAACATTTCCGTCCTTATCTTTAACAACCAGTGTCGCTCCCGGAAGCTCTTTATTTGTTGTAATATCCTGTTTAGATACTTCAACCCGGGTAATCTCATCAATCATTTCAACAGTTAAATTTTTATCTTCATCTGTTTTAAATGTAACCGGCTCGGCTGTTGCATAACCGTCTGGACTCTTTAGTTCTGTGATAACATATTCCTGATCTTCAGCTGTACCTCTGATCATATGTGTTGTTTCATCGCCGTTGATATCGATGTTATAATATTTAGTTTCACCATTTGCCTGCATTAATAGTCTATAATCATCCCGTCCTTCATTTTTAGAAATTCTATAATATGTACTTGAATCATCTTCAATATCAACATACATATCACTTACTGTTTCACCGGCCATCAGCTTAGCTTTCATATCTTCAGTGACATCGAAAATATGTTCACCGCTTGTCCATTTATCAGTGATCTGTTTAGTTTTAGTA